>NZ_LRMO01000002.1:0-200465 GCF_019266135.1 Bacillus sp. F2HM | reverse complement strand
CGCCTGGATAAAATGGATCTGGGACAAATCGTTTGTCGGTTTCATCTGGAAGATTCCAGTAGCCTCTTGCCAGTCCTTTTCCTGCGATCACGAGCTCACCCGGTACGCCTGGCGGCGACAGGTCGTATAAAGAACCCATGATGTAAAAACGTGTATTGGCAATGGCTGTTCCAATCGGAATCGTGCCTTGTTCTGGATCGATCATTCCGCTTGTCGCTACGACTGTATTTTCAGTCGGACCGTAATTATTGACGAGTTGATATGGAACCGGCTTTACCTGTTTCAGCTTATCTCCGCCTGTTAGTAAATAACGCAGAGAATGGTTGTCCATTGACATAAACTGCTCACATAGCTGCGTTGGCAGGAAGGCAATGGTGATCCCTTCTTCATTGAAATACGCATTGAGCTTGATCATATCGAGGCGAATCGCTTCGTCGATAATGTGCAGCTCTGCGCCGGCGATCCACGGCGGGAACATCTCCCAAATGGAGGCGTCAAAGCCAAAGCCGGCATATTTCGCAGTTCGATCGTCTTTCGTCACTTGGAACGCATCATTGTGCCAGAATGCAAGATTCACAAGGGACTGGTGCTCAACCATGACACCCTTCGGCTTTCCTGTCGTCCCAGAGGTGTAAATCATATAGGCGAGATCCGTTGGTTTGACATGAACCTGAATCTCGTGAGCTTCTCCTTCTACCGCATCTTCTATGAACAACACTTGACCTGTGAATGAAGATGGTGCAGTGAGTCCTTTCTGCATCAGAAGCACCTCTGCCCCGCAGTCTTCCAGCATGTACGCAATACGCTGCGCTGGATAGTCTGCATCAATTGGAACGAATGCCGCACCTGCCTTGAGAACGCCAAGAACAGCTGCCGTCATATCAAGGGACGGACGAGTGAGAATACCGACGCGGTCGCCTGGTTTTGTGCCGTTTGCGATGAGTCTTGAAGCGACTACATTTGCCCGATGATTCAGTTCTTCATACGTCCAGCTCGTTCCGCAGAAGACCGCCGCTTTTTGGTGCGGTGCTTCTTGTGACTTAGCCTCAATCAAGGCATGAACGGTTTGATCTAACGGGACATCTAGGATAGGTCCTGACCATTCATCCAGCTGTTTTTGCTGCTGCTGCGGTGACAATAATTGCATTTGATCTAACGATTGATCTGGCGCTGACACCATTTGTTCCAGCAAATGAAGGAAATATTCTTTCCACTTTTCAATTGACGTCTTTTGAAAGATAGAACAATTAAAATCAAACACGAGTTCAATTTGATCTGCGGATTCGTTTCCAGTTAAGGTCAAATCAAATTTGGCGATATTCTCTTCGAATGGCTGTGGAACAACCTGAAGCCCATCCATTGATAAATCACGAATATCCGCATTTTCCATTGAGAAGACCACATCAAAGATTGGATGACGGCTCGTGTCTCGAACCGTTTGCACCTGATCTACCAATTCTTCAAATGGGTACAGCTGATGCTCGTTTGCCTCTAACACAAGCTGATGAACATTTGACGCAAATTCAGCAACTGTCTGATGTCCTGCTGGTCTTGTTCTAAGTGCCAGCGTGTTCACAAACATGCCGATCACAGATTGAATATCAGGATGGGTTCTGCCGACAACCGGAGAACCAATGATGATATCCTCTTGTCTTGAAAGCTTGCTTAAAAGAATACTGTAGCCAGCAAGCAGGACTGTATAGGTCGTACTGTTGAGCGCTCTAACGAGTTCGTCCAATTTCGCTTTAAGCGAACCTTCGATTGTAAATGAGACACGATCTCCTGAAAATGTTTGCACTTTTGGCCTTGGCAGATCTTCTGGCAGTGCCAGTACAGGCAGCTCCCCTTGTAATTGATCCAGCCAGAAAGCCTCTTCAGCTGCTTTTTGCGCAGCAGATGCCTCACTTTTTGACCAAACTGCATAATCCTTATATTGAACAGGTAATTCCTCTAGTTTTTCTCCTCGATACAGGGCTGATAGCTCCTCAATTAAAATGCCAACAGACGCACCATCTGAAATGATATGATGCATATCAATCAGTAAATAATGGACATTTACGGAGACGGAAACCAGTCCTATTCTGAGTAAAGGCGCTTTTTCTACATCAAATGGCCTGATAAATTCATTCATCAATTCCTGTATGTCTCGGCCGTTCTGTTCAATTTTTTCAATGTCTATAGAGACATTTGTTTCAATCCGTTGAACAGGTTCATTCTGAACAAAATCAAAGCTCGTTCGGAAAGCTTCATGACGTTGGACTAGCTGATCAATTGCCTTTTCAAATCGTTTTTCATCAAAGACACCTTCTAGCTTTAAGGCAGCCGGCATATGATAGCTTTGCTCCGCATCAGTCATTTTCTCCAAAACAAACAGTCTTTTCTGAGCAGATGTCACTGGATAATAGGCCGCCTCTTTGGCAACTTCCACTCGCTTGATCTCCGTTTGATCCGCTTGATCAACCGCAAGGGCGAACGCTTCTAATGTTGGGGATTCAAATAAAGACTTCAAAGTGAGCTCCACCTGCATCTCTTCATACAGCCTGTTCAGCATTTTCATGCCGCGCAGCGAATGGCCCCCGCATTCAAAGAAATGATCATGCCTGCCGATTCGCGGCACTTCAAGAACTTCCTCCCAAATGTTCGCCAGCAGACGCTCTGTTTCTGTTTGAGGAGAGGTGTATTCATTTGCCCCCTGCTCACTGAGATCAGGTGCCGGCAGCGCCCGCCTATCGACCTTGCCATTATTCGTCAAAGGAAGCTCGTCTAATTGCATGAAAAATGCCGGCATCATATACACAGGCAGTTCACGCCCTGCTTGCTCGCGCAAATCAGATAATGAAATAGATCCTTCTGCTGTGAAATACGCACATAACGTGTCATTCGAAGCAGCAATGACGACAGCTTCCTTCACCTGAGGATGCCGCAGCAGCTGGTGTTCAATTTCCCCAAGCTCGATACGCTGTCCGCGAATCTTCACTTGATGATCGATTCGTCCAATGAATTCAATATCTCCATTCGGCAGCCAGCGTGCAAGATCGCCCGTTTTATACATGGCCTCTCCAGGGCGGAAAGGATTGTTGACAAACTTTTCGCTTGTTAGTTCTGGCTGCTTATAATATCCTTTCACCAGTCCATCACCAGCGACACATAGCTCTCCCGCCACACCCGGCGGCTGAACATGTCCAAACTCATCTACAATATAAACAGCCGTTTGACTCACTGGCTTTCCGATCGGGATGGATAACGCCTGCTTCTCAATATGATTCACAGGATAATACGTGGTGAATATTGTGCTCTCAGAAGGTCCGTACATATGAACAAGCTTGTCTTTCCCAACTGTCTCAAGTGCAGTCACTACATGAGGCACAGAAGCACGTTCTCCGCCAAACAGCACTTTTCTCACGTTTTTCAGGCTGTCTTTTTTCATATCGATGAGTAAGTGAAAAAGAGCTGTCGTGATCATTAAAATACTGACTTTTTCTTTCTCAATCGCTCCAGAAAGCTCATTCATGTTTAAGATATGGTCCTTTGGCAGAACAATGAGTTTCGCTCCGTTTAATAAAGCACCAAATACATCAAACATAAAGGCATCAAATACATAGTTTGAAATGCTCATCACCGTATCCTCATGATGAACCGTGAGATAATTCGATTGCTTCACCGTTCTCAAAATGTTCCGGTGTGTCACCATATTTCCTTTAGGCTTACCGGTTGTACCAGATGTATAGGTCAAATTCGCTAAGTCCTCAGGTAGAATATGAGCATCTATAGGGCTGTCTGACTGATGTTCAATCGCTCGATCTTCTGTTTCTATGATGGTTCCCTCAAATGAAGTGAGCACCGAGCGATGGCGCAGCACTTGATGTGTCAGTAAAAATTGTGCACCGCTGTCTGTTAAAAAGTGCTTCACGCGCTCATCAGGGAAATCGGGGTCAATTGGTACATAGACACCGCCAGCCTTAAGCACAGCCAGAACAGAGAGCACCATTTCATTGGATCGTTCAAAGAATAAGGCCGCTTTCATCCCTTTTTTAAAACCATTTTCACGCAAATAATGAGCCAGCTGATTCACTCGGTCATTCAGCTCTTGATAAGAAAGAACCACATCTTCACATTGCAATGCAGGCTGATGACCATGCTGCTGCACCTGTTTTTCAAACTCCGTTACAATGGTTTCTTCTGCTGGATAAGGCGAAGGTAACGGATTCCACCTATTTAACTGAGCTTCTGCTTCTTGTTCAGACAGTAATCGATAGGATTGAATAGCTTCCTGCGGCGCTTGAACCATCTGCTCTAGCAGATAAACATAATGTTTCATCATCTGCTCTGCCGTACTTCGTTTAAATAGCGCCGTACTGTAATCAAGTACAAAGGATAAACCTTGATCTGACTCCATCGCTTGCAGTGTTAAATCAAATTTCGCAATATGGAAATTGGTTTCTTCAACCTCGACCAGCATATCTCCAATATGCTGAGATGCTCCATGATCCGGCGCGAGTGTAAAGACGGTGTCAAACAATGGATGACGGCTAAAATCTCTTGGCACATTCAGCTTTTCAAGCAGCCGTTCAAATGGATATTGCTGATGCTCAAATGCCTGCATTGTCTTTTTCTTTACTTGCTCAATCAGCTGAGACATGGTTCCATTCGGATCTACCTCAGACCGCAAAGCAAGTGTCTGGACAAACATACCGATCATGTCATTCAAATCTGTATGCACACGCCCTGCCGCCGGTGTTCCGACCACGAATTCCTTTTGACCTGTATATTTGGCAAGCAATGTATAGTAAGCAGAAAGCAAGACCGTATACAGTGTCGTGTGATGGTTTGCTGCAAGCTCCTGTAATTGATTCTTTAACGCTTCATCTATTTCTTTGATGACACGATCACCTGCGAAAGACTGGACAGCTGGACGCTGATAATCGGTCAGCAGCTGTAAAGCCGGAATATCACCCGAAAATTCTTGCAGCCAAAATGTCTCTTCTTTTTGAAAGCCTTGGTGCTGCTGCCAAACAGCATAATCTTGATATTGAAGCTTCAATGGTGCTTTAACCGATCCCTCGTAAGCATCTGACAGCTCACGCAGCATCAAATCAATCGAAAGACCATCTGAAATCAGATGATGCATATCGAAAAAGAGCAAATGCTCCTGATCATGCAATGACTGTAAACCAATTCGAAGAAGCGGCGCACACTCAAGATCAAAAGGTCTGACAAATTGCTGCATGTTTTCTACCATCGTACCGCCTGTCAGCTGTTCTATTTGAAAGGACACTGATGAAACGATCCGCTGACGAGGAACACCTTTTATCGTATGAAAAGAAGTGCGCAGCACATCGTGACGTGAGATCAGTCTGTCAAAGGCTTCAGTCAGCTTCTCAAGCTGCAGAGTTCCTTTTAACCTCACAACAGCAGGCATATGATATGCAGTGCTTTGCTCCAACTGACTCACCATAAAGACGCGCTGCTGTGGAGGCGACAATGGATAATGATCGGCAGCCGGCGCTTTTGGTATCACCGTTTCAGAAGACTTATCTGCTTGCTCAATATAAGCAGCCAATGCAGCAATTGTCTGCTGTTCAAATAAAACGGAGAGCGGCACCTCTACTTCAAAGTCTCGCTGAACCTTGGTAAGTACGGTCATTGCTTTGAGCGAATGCCCGCCTCGATCGAAGAAAGAATCATATACACCGATTTTCTCTTGATCAAGAATGTCTTCCCACAAATGAACAAGCTTCGTTTCTATATCGTTTCTAGGTGCCGTATAAACAGCATGTACCGCTCTATCACCTTTTAACGCAGCAAGTGCACGACGGTCGACTTTGCCGCTGACTGTGAGTGGAAAACCATCGAGCTCTTTGAAATAAAGAGGCATCATGTACGCTGGAAGCTGATGTTTGATAGCCGCTTGCAGCATGTCAACAGACACTCCTTCATGACGAGCTTGATAATAAGCACTTAACGCCTTTTCTCCATCCGCTTCGTCAACCACTAGCACGACAGCCTTATCAACTCCATCTACCTGCTCCATCACAGATTCAATCTCGCCTGTTTCTATCCGGTAACCCCTTATTTTCACTTGATCGTCCATTCTGCCAAGATAATCAATCGTGCCATCCGGAAGCCATCTGACTAGATCCCCCGTTCGATACATCCGCTCATGCGGAGAAAACGGATCTGCTGTGAATACCTTCTCCGTCAATTCAGGCTGATTCACATAGCCTCGCCCAACACCTATACCGGCAATGCACAGTTCTCCTGCTGCCCCATGCAGCTGTAATTGATCATGTTCATTTAAAATATAAATACGATGATGACCAAGCGGTTTTCCAATCGACACATAGCGCTGTTCAGTTGATTCGCTCAGCCCACTGAGATCTAGACGATGCACCGCCGCATCCACACACGTCTCCGTTGGACCATACACATTCCACAGAGTAAAATCAGGCTGACTCATACGAACTGCTTCGATAAGTGAACGTGCTGCTTTCGCAGGCAGCGCTTCTCCCCCAATCAACATGTGCGTCAATGACAGCCCGTCCAAATCCGCAGCAAGTAAAAGCTGCACATGCGCCGGTGTTCCATCTGCCGCGTCAATTTGATGTTTTCTGTAATAAACCGCTAGCTGCATGCCATTTCTCGTCGTTTCTCGCGGGATGATATGAAGCGTATGTCCAAATAAAAGGGCAGCAAAGATTTGTTTGACCGATGCATCGAAATGGAATGGGGCTAGAAGCGCCATTTTTAGCTCATTCGCCCCTTGATAAATCTCATGATGCAAAGCATGGACCAAATGATGAAGCTGAAGATGCTCAATCATGACGCCCTTCGGCTTTCCAGTCGTACCCGATGTATAAATCATGTAGGCTAAATCCTCCGGCGCCGTCTGATCGACAAGCTCAGGCAGCCGTCCATCATCTAATAATATTTGCTGCTGCACGATCAATTTTTCCGAAAGGGCTGGGTACTCTTGAATGAACGATTCATCTGTTAACACAATAGAAGCACCTGAATCTTCCACAATAAATTGAATGCGCTCCTCAGGTAATGCCGGATCAATTGGTACATATGCCCCGCCAGCCTTTAGTATGCCGAAGACTGCCACCATGGCATCTGTCTTCCGCTCCATCAAAACAGCAACAGGCACATCACGTGAGATACCTTTCATTTGTAAAAAACGTGCCAGCTTTTCTGCCTGTTGTTGCAGCTCTCCATAAGTAATTGTTCCATTTTCTGCTACAACGGCTGTCCGGTCTGCATATTTGTTAGCTGTCTCATCAAACATGTGATGAACCGGTTTTGCTGCTGGCCTTTCAAACGATTCTCCTTCAGATAATTGCAGCAGCTCCTTTTGTTCACCTGCTGAAAGTAAAGGCAGTGTCCCGATCAGCTGATCAGGCTGAGAGACGGCCGCTTCTAGTAATATCAAGAATCGATCAAACATCTTACTCATTTCTTCTTCTGTGAATACATCTGTACGGTAATCCAAATCAATGGTCAATGTATCAGTATCCCAGCGGTCTTTCACATGTATTGAAATATCATTCATTCCGCTTCCGCTAAAAATCGGTTCAGTAATGAACGACAGATTCTCTTTTTTCTGCCACTGCATCACCTGATACTCTAAAGAAATATCAAAAAGGCGTCCTGTAAACCCTTCTCTTTCCCGCAAATCATTCATGAGCAAATTGTAAGGGTACTTTTGGTGTCGCAAGATCTTCATTTGATCCGCCATGACCTGCTTTACGAAATCAAGAAACGATTGCGACCCTTGAACAGATGCACGCATTGGAATCGTGGATACAAACATCCCAATCATCTTTTTTTCTTTGGCATTCGTCCGGTTGCCCATAAAGGTTCCAAGAACGACATCCTCCATACCGCTAAAGCGATGTAAGTAAATATAGACAGTGGACATAAACATCGAAAGCATACTGACTTTCTGTTCTTCACAAAAAACACGAAGCTTCTCCTTTAAAGAATCTGGAACATCCCCTGAAAATCGCTCCGCATGCAAACTCATCTCGTATCCCTTATGCGGTTTTAAAGATGCGAAGTCTGGAATATGAGCAAATTGCTCATTCCAAAAAGCTTGGTCTTTTTGAAAACGTTTAGAAGATTCATAGGTCTGCTCACTCATGATGTGATCAACGAAGGAAATTTCCTCAACTGGTGAGATGTCTACTCCTTGCAGCATGTCATGATATAAATCAATAATGCGATTTCCCATTAAAATGATGGAAATACCATCCGCGACAATATGATGTGCTTTACAGAACAGCCAGCACTCTTGATCACTGATTTGAAACACCGTAAATTCAATCAAAGGGCTGTCAATCAATGGCATCGGCTCACGAATCTGCTCGTTTGCCCAAACCCTTACTTCCTCTTCACTCCAGCCCTTTTCCATGCGAATCGGCTGTTTTTCATAAGGTTTGATATATTGAACAGGCTCCTCCTCTTCATCTCGATACACGAGCCTCAGCCGAAGAGAGTCAGTTTGTCGAATGTACGCTTGAAGCACATCGACGACCAAAGAAGGATCGAGACCAGATGCCGATCTCAACCTGGCGAATCCACCCAAATTAGAAATACTTGTACCTGGATAAAATCTTTCCGTGTAGAATACTCGCTTTTGCGCATGTGTTAAGGGGTAATAAACTGTATTCATTCTCATCCTCCGCCTCTTCTATGTTTTCTCCACCAATTTCACCCTGCACCCTCTATATCAAAAGAACCAAGTCTATTTCATTAAAATAGACGGTTAAACAGAAAAGGAGCCCACCCCGAATAAAACGGAGGGACTCCCATTTTCATTCGGTAGCCTGCCGACCTTAGCAAAAAAAGAATCATTTACCTTAGGACATGGCTTTGCGTCTCTATGTTTCCATAGATTTGCCTTTTTCTTCTTTTCTTTTAGATATTTTCTATTTACGTCCACTTTATATGAAAATATTGTTTTTTTCACCGAAAAATGGGTGTAAAGATTCATGCGTTATACCGAAGGGATCCTGTGAGAGTTGACGATATTTACCGAAAATAACTAATAATAGTTGCGTTCAACCGAAAATAATCGACTAAATACCGCAAAAATTTCATATTTTCCCTTAAATTTTGAAAATATGACCGAAAATGTAGGATAGAGGTCTCCTTGCGTTCCCCGCAAATTCTTAAATCTTAAGAACTATATTCCCTAAAAAAAATGAATTTTTTTACTGTAAAAACAACAAAAAAAGAGTTGTCATTTCAAATGACAACTCCTTGTTTCTTCATTATATTTACATCACCTTAGACAGACCAATCGTTTTTTCAATAATGAGCAGCGCAATGATAGAAATGATAATAAATATGACAGATATCGCATTGACACTTGGATCAAAGGTTTGCTCAATGTAATTAAAGGTCCTGACAGGAATTGTAATGGTTTGAGGAGAGGAAACGAACAAACTGATCGATATTTCCCCAAATGACGTCACAGCAGAAAACACCCCTCCTGCAATGATTCCCGGCTTAATCAAAGGCAATGTGACTCGAAAAAACGTGCGAATGGGTCCTGCGCCAAGATTCATTGAAGCCAGCTCAAGCCGCGGATCTAAATTCGAAACACTTACGCCTACCGTTCGAACCACATAGGGAAAACCAATGATGACGTGACCAATGACGAGCGCCCACAAAGACCCTGTAAAGCCCATAGCCGTAAACAAGTAAAGCATTGCAATCCCTAACACCACCTGAGGAATCATGAGAGGTGACAGAATGAAAGCTTGGACAGCCTCCTTTCCCTTAAAGGAAAGCCTTGCTAAAGCATACGAAGCCATTGTCCCTAAAAGAACCGTGAGAGGCGTCACGATGAACAGCAGAATCACACTGATCCGAAGAGATTCCATCCATTCTGGATTTGACACGACCTCATGAAACCAGCGCACAGAGAACGAAGTCGGTGGAAATTCAGGAAAGGCATTTGGACTAAAAGCAGATAGGACGATCACAAGAACAGGTATGGTTAAAAAAAGATAAACCAATGACCCAGCAGTCCAAATCAGGATGGAAAGCAAGCGGTCACCTATTGACTTTTTACGCATGCATCCTCGCCTCCCAACGCTTCAATAAATAGCTTAATAGACTGACTACCACAAGCACACAAACCAATAATGTAAAGGACATAGCTGCAGCAAGAGGCAAATTATACACCTGCATGACCTGCTGATAAATTGACAGCGGCAGCAGCGGCTGCATCCGTCCGCCGACTAACAGCGGGGTGATATAACTTCCTGCTGCCAGTGAGAAGACGATGATCGCGCCAGTCACCATGCCTGGAATGGTCAATGGTAAGGTGACATGAAAAAAGGTTCGAATCCGGCCAGCTCCAAGACTCATAGAAGCCGGTCTTAAGTGACGATCCATATCGGTTAAGCTTGTTGCGATCGGCAGTACTGCAAATGGCAGCATGACTTGGACATAGGCAATAATGACCGCATTCATATTCCACAGCATCGAGAGCGGCTTCTCAATTACCTGTAAATCTAGTAACATGCCATTGATCAGACCATTTTGCGAAAGAAGAACAATCCATGCAAATGTCCGAATCACAACACTTGTCAAAAGCGGCGACACAAGTAAGATATAGAAAAATGCCCGCAGACGCGGATTAGGTGCTTTGACGAGCACGTATGCTGCGGGGTATGCCATCAATAAACAAATCACCGTTGTCTGCAAAGCCACCCACACAGTACTTCCAATCGCCTTTACATATGCATCTGTCGTGAACACATGAATATATTGAGAAAAGCTATACGTTTGTAATGTATTCATCATCGAATCGACATCGCGAAAACTGAGAACGAGCATCATCACAAGCGGAGCTAGTAAAAATACAACAAGAAACAAACAGGCTGGCAGCAGCATAAACCAATGAAATCGTTGATTCTTTTTCTTGATTCGCATCACGTATGCACCTTCGAATCTAAGAAAACGATATCTTCAGGCTGCCAATGGATATGGACGGTTTCTCCAACTTCAGGCAGCTCGGGAAATGCCGCATCAGAAGCATGGACAATGATTTCACCATTATCAAGCCCCACAACCAAACGTAATGAATGCCCAATATAACTCACATCTGACAGCACGCCTGATACATGGTTCGGCTTTACTTCCTCCTGCTCAGAAGAGATGCTGATTCTTTCAGGGCGCAGCATAAGCAGTTGCTTTTCCCTCTTCTCTTGATGTGCCGCAGCCTGCAGCTGAAGATGCTGACCGTTTGAATGGGTTACATGCGGAACTGTAAATGCCACATCAGCTTCATTGTACACGGCCTCAAAGATGTTCACCTGTCCGATGAATTCAGCTACAAATCGGTTGTTTGGCTGGCGGTACACCTCTAAAGGCGTCCCAATCTGCTGAATTCTTCCCTCTCCTAAAATTCCAACCCGATCAGAAAGGCTTAAGGCTTCCTCTTGATCATGTGTCACAAGAATGGTTGTAATCCCGACATTCCTTTGAATATTTCGCAGCTCTGTCTGCATGTTTTTTCTTAGTTTGGCATCCAGGTTGCTGAGCGGTTCATCAAGAAGGAGAACAGACGGCTGAATCGCCAGCGCTCTTGCAATCGCTACCCGCTGCTGCTGACCACCGCTTAATTGGTGGGGCATCCGTTTCGCAAATGCCTCTAATTGAACAAGAGACAAGCTTTCCATCACCTTCTCTTTGATTTCCGCTTTCTTTTTCTTTTGAACCTTTAGCCCGTACGCCACATTATCAAATACAGTCAGATGCGGAAAAAGTGCATAGCTTTGAAAGACCATACCTGTTTTTCTTTGGTAAGGCGGCAAAGCTGTCACATCCTGATCACCAATATAGACGACACCTTTTGTTGGTTCTAAAAAACCGCCAATGATGTTTAATAACGTTGATTTTCCGCAGCCGCTAGGACCAAGAAGGGAGAAAAACTCTCCCTCATTCACCGTAAGACTGACATCGTTGAGAGCAATCTGCTCACCGAAGTGCTGACTGATGTGTTCTAAATGAATTCCACTCATGCGATCACCTATTTTCCTCCGCCTAATACTTCGTTCCATCGATTTGTCCAATTGCCAAGCTCAGAGGTCGCTGTTTCATAATCTACCCAAGTCAGCTTGCTGTAATAATTTTCTCCAACTTTCACTTTCCCCTTAATCTTGTCATTGTATTTCACATCAGAATTAGACATGCCATAATAAGATTTTTCCGAAAAAGCTTCCTGAGCTTCTTTTCCGCTCAAGTAGTTTAATAGTTTGTATGCCGCTTCTTCGTGCTGATTTCCTTTCGTTAAAGCCCAGCTCGCAACAGCTGCAACAGCGCCTTCTTTCGGATATGAGAAACCAATATCCATTCCTTCTTCTTCAAGTGCAAATACTCGCCCGTCCCAATATGGAACAGCCGCGACATCCCCACGTTCTAACAAAGTTTGAATCGATCCTGGATTATCTGGAAAAGCAGCTACATGACCTTTTAATTGCGCGAGACTTTTAAATGCTTTATCAATATCCTTAGGATTTGATTCTGTCCCCCCTTGCGCATGAACAAGTGCAGAAAAAAATTGCAAACCGGCTGAATAAGTCGGAGATGAAATGGCTACCTTCCCTTTCAGCTGACTGCTCCATAGGTCAGTCCAGCTGTTTGGTTCCTGCTTGACGAGGTCTTTTCTATAAGCAATTCCAAGCTGCCCCATACTAAAGCCTGCTGCATATTGTTTTCCATTCACAGTAAGCTTCTTTTGGACAGAACGGTAAAGTTTTTTGACGTTCGGCGCTTGAGCTTCATCGATAGGCGCAAGAACGTTTGCTGCGATACCTCTTTGAATCGTATCAGGCTGTAAGATTAGTAAGTCATATGGTGGATTTTTCCCATTTGACGCTTTTAATTTTGTAAACCATTCAGAATCCGCCCCAGAGACGGTTTGCACTTTAATTCCTGTATCTTTTTCAAACTTTTCAAGGACTGGTTTGATATTCTTTTCCCAATCGCCTCCATATACGCCAACAATCACCGTCTGCTGCTGTTTGCCTTGATCCTTTCCATTTCCCCCACAAGCGGCCAGCAGTACAACGATTGATAGGATGCCTGCAAAAATAGCAATTAATCTTCTTTTCATGATTTATTTCCCCCTTTTTGTCCATTCATTTGACGAAGTGCTTGAGTAATATCTTCCTTTGTTAACGGCTCATTTCTATGACTGAAATGTTGATGAACTGCATGTTTATAGTGCGTACGTTCATTAGCCGGATAGGAACGAAGCTGAACGGCCAGCTCACTGCTGGCTTCGTCCGTCCATACTTTCTCATAAGCTGCTCTTTGTTCTCCGAAATCCCACACGTCAGTAGATGCAGAAACATCAACCTTTTCTCGCACCCTGCTCGTCTGCTCCTCATCAATCTTCCATTCATTTTGGTCTAAATATACTTTCACACCATATTGCTGCAGCGCTCTTTCTTCACTTAATAGACCTGCTTCCACTTCCTGAAGGACTTTTTCTTTCTTTCTGTCAAATGGATTCCCCCAGCCGCCTCCACTTGGTGAAATCAATTGAACGATATCGCCTTTTTCAAGTCGCAGAACATCTATTTTGGGCTGGTCTTGTTTCTCATCATTAGCTGTGATCAGCTTAACCTCACCAACCGATCCTGCTCGGCCGCCCATTAATCCCCAAGGCTGAAACTTCATCCGTTCCATTCCTCGTGCTGTCACCATCGATTCAGGCTTCATCATTTCAAATTCCAAACCAATCGCATGTCCGCCTCGATTTTCACCAGCTCCACCTGTATTCGGCAGAAGTTCATATCGGTGAACATGAATATCAATATGCTGTTCCAAACTCTCAATTGGGGTATTCTTCAAAAAGCCTGACGAATGATCAATACCGTCCACTCCATCAGTACCATTTTGAGCACCGCCGCCTCCGCCTAATGGTTCGACAACGGACATTTTCCTGCCACCCGTTTGATCATCAGGTACAGAGAGAACCACAATGGCAGATTGACCTGCACCTGCTGCCGGCACTGCTTCAGGTAACAGCTTACCAATGGCGCCTAGCACAACATTGTACAGCCTCATCGTAATCGAATGACGAATCCCGACAGAAGCCGGGTATTCTGGATGCACCAGCGTTCCTTTAGGAGAGATCACGTCAATTGGATACGTTATTCCACCATTAATCGGTATAAAAGGATCCTTACTAATGATGTAATTAATCAATCCTTGATAAAGAAAGGAATGCTTCTGACCATTGGTAACAAGGTTAAAGGCTGTTTTTACTTGCGGGTCACACTCAGAAAAATCGAGCGTCAGCCGTTTCCCTTTGATCGTTAGCTTGATTTTCAACCGAATAGGGACGTCTGAGATCATATCATCATCTAAATAATCAGCAAATTCACTCGTTCCATCCGGTATAGCTTCAATGACCTTTCCAGCACGATCCTCGGCTTGCTTCAGCAAGTCTATCATTCCTTGTTTCACTTCGTTTTTTCCGAATTTCTCAATCATTTCTTTTAACCGAATATCTGCTGTATTAACTGCAGCAATCATCGCATTGATATCACCATCATTTAGATGACTAGCGCGGCTGTTAGCTCTTAAAAAGGTACGTACGACCTGATTCTCTTTCCCGCCTTCATAAATTTTTACTGGCGGAATTCTTAATCCTTCTTGATGAACATCCGTTGCTGTCGGTGAAATACTCGAAGGCACAAGTCCACCCACATCACTGACATGAACAAAAGACCAAGCATAGCTTACGATTTCACCATCTACAAAAATTGGCTTAATGATATGGACATCTGGCAGGTGAGTCGCCAAACCATCTGTCGTATAAGGATCATTAGTGATGATAATGTCTCCTGGCTGCATCGGCCCGCTTTCTTCAATCGCTTTTTTTAGACTCAGCCCTAAAAAGATCGTCACACCCACTGTCTTCGGATAAACAAAGAAATCTCCAGAAGGCGTGGCTAATGCTGTCGCAAAGTCAGCAGATTCTTTGACGAAGGTCGTAAATGACGTTCGTTCAATGACATGTCCCATGCCTGATGCAATCGCATTAAAATAACTGCGCATCATCTCAAGCTTTGCTGGATCAGTTCTCATGTAAAGCCGCCTCCTTTGAAATCACTAAGTTACCTGATGGATCAATGCTGCCTGCCCAGTTTGGCAAAATTAATGTTGTTGTATCATCCTGCTCAATAACGGCTGGCCCATTTACAATAGAACCTACTGACAGAGTATCCCGGTTATAAACCGATGCTTCGTATTCTTTTTCCTCTATAAAGATTCGTCTATATTCATATGGTTTCACAGAATGTCCGCTGTTTTCATGAACAGGTGAAAAAGGCAGCGGAGGCGTCTCGCCTATGACTCGAACGCGTAAATGAGTAAACTCGATGTTTGCCTGATCATCCCTATGACCATATTGACGCTGATGCAATTTGTGAAAGGCTTCAATGAGTTGGTGGATGTCTTGTTCTTGCTTTAGCCAATCAATCGATAATGGCAATTCAATCTCAAATGCCTGTCCTTGATAACGTGCGTCTGCTAATAATAGAATAGATGTCTGATTGATATGCTGAATGTCCTGCTGGCTGACCCAATCAGTCGCTTTTCGCGACAGCTTCTCATAATCTTGTTTTAGTTGGTTGATCGAATAGTCTTGTAAGCATATTTTCTTCGACAGCACCGCATCATGAATAAAATCAGCGGTCAGAGCACCTAATGCACATAATGTACCCGGACTCGGAGGAACAACCACATTTTTCGCATGAATTTCTCTCGCAAGAAAATTCGCCACAACCGGTCCTGCTCCGCCAAACGCCAGCAAACTAAAATCTCTAGGGTCAAATCCTTGCTGCTCCATCACATTACTTAATTCTGTGTACATATTGGCTACGGCTACTTGAATGAGCTGGTCAGCCGCCTCTTCAACCGTTTTGTTGAGCTGATCAGCAATTGGCTGAAAGGCCTTTTTCGCCGCAGACAACTGTAATTGTAAATGTCCTCCGGCAAAACGTTCTTGATTGAGATAACCGCATATGAGAAACGCATCAGTTAAAGCTGCTTTTTCTCCCTTTCCATACGAAGCTGGTCCCGGATTTGAGCCAACTGATTCTGGCCCCGCTTTTAGAAGTCCGCCCTGATCAATCCATGCTACCGAACCTCCCCCTGCTCCTATTGAATACATCGCAACAGATGGAAGAATAATTGGGAAGCCTGAAAGCTGATTCGATTGCGCCATTGTAGGCTGTCCATTTTGAATAATCGAGATATCTGCACTCGTCCCCCCAACATCAAAAGTGATCAGGTTGGGTTCACTAGCTGATGCTGCAATTCTCGCCGCACCGATGACACCAGCTGCCGGACCAGAAAAGAGAGTCTTAACAGGCGAGGTTGCCGCACTTTCTGCATCCATTAAACCACCATTTGATTGTGTAATGTATGGAGAAATTGGTACACCTTCTTCCTTCAAACGACTTTTCAGTGTTTGTAAATACTGTTTCACCTTTGGTTGAATGTACAAATTAACAACAGACATCACTGTACGCTCGTATTCCCTCATTTGAGGCCATAATTCAGATGAGGTAAGGACTTCTAACTGTGGATAATGATGATTGATATAGGCTTTTGCCTGTAATTCATGAACTGGGTTTTGATAACTATGTAAAAAAGAAATGACGATACCTGCTAGATTTTTAGATATAACATGCTGGACTGCATCATCTAACTGCTGCAGATTGAGAGGGTTTTTGATCGTACCATCGTGTATCAACCTTTCAGAGATTGGATATACATGCTTCCGAGGTATCAATGGTTCTGGCAAACGAGAATTGAAGTCATAAGGAATGGGTAGTCGTAAACGTTGAAGTGACAATATATCTTGAAATCCTTCTGTCACAAAAAGGGCTAAATCTGCTCCTTTTCGCTGCAATAATGTATTAAGACCGATTGTCATTCCGTGAACGAGGTATTGGATGTTGGATAAATCAACACCTCTTTTTTTTAGAAGATTTAACCCATTGATAATACCTTGGGCTGGGTCATCAGTCACTGTGGGTGTCTTGAGTTCAGTCAGCTCCCCTGTTGCTTCATTTATCAACGATAAATCAGTAAATGTTCCGCCTATGTCTATTCCGAGCCGGTATGAGACATCCGCCATTTGTACTTCCCTCCTACAATGTAATTAGAATCATATTTTGATAAATTACGACATTTTTTGATATTTGACTCCATATTATTAAAGCAGATCGGTCTAGTCAATTTTATTTTTTTGAAATTTCTGTGTGTTAAATTCTTGAAATTAGCTCAAAAAGCAGTGATAAAGCCATTTTGGATGAGCATAATCGTTTTATGATCTACAAAATTAAAATTTTTATGAATTTCTACAAAAATGAAAAACAAGAAATCAAGTAAAATCTGTTTTTTGAATTTTAAAAGGCGTTTTTTCTAAACCAGGAGAAATTGGTAAGTAATTCTGCTATACTTCTGTTTACAAAATACGCAAACAAGAAAGAGAGCCAGCACCTATGAAACTTCTTAAAATGATTCTCTTGCTTTTATTGATTGTTATTGGTGTAGCAACAGGCTATATCCAGCTGGAGCAAGGGAAACAAGAGACAGCGAATTCATCTTATGACAAAACGATTCATTTTCCATCAGACCGCTATCCCGAAACAGCCAAGCACATAGAAGAAGCCATTGATGAAGGTCATTCATCCATTTGTACAATTGACCGTAAACATAGTGATGATCAGAGGGATCGATCATTACATGGCGTTCCAACAAAGCGCGGGTATGATCGTGACGAATGGCCAATGGCAATGTGCAAAGAAGGAGGCACAGGAGCTTCTGTCAAATATGTACGCCCTTCTGATAATAGAGGCGCAGGCTCGTGGGTAAGTCATCAATTATCGGATGATCCTGACGGCACAAGAATTCAATTTATCATCGATTAGCAGCCTTTCCCCTTTTCTATATTAAAAAAATTTTCACATGACTGCATGCAGGTATTTTAAACACTTTTTTCATGCCGATAATCCTTAAGGAGGGATATCCTACCTTATACCTAAAGGAGTTAAAAAGCATGAAGAAAAAGGGAAAACTGAGGCTTGGCGCCAAAATTTTGCTGATCTTTTTAAGTGTCCTCATCATCTTTTCCGCAGTTGTTGGTTATGTGGTGAATCGCGAGATGACAGAAAACATCAAGCAAATGGCAACTGAAAAAGCAAAAGGTGATTTAAAACTAGGCTACGCCTACCTGAATGAAAAAGTAGAAGGCTCGTGGCAGATTAAAGAGGACAAGCTATTCAAAGGAAATACGCAAATTAATGATCATGACACATTGGTTGACCAATTAGCCGAATATACCGGTGATACCATCACGATTTTTCAAGGAAATACCCGCGTTGCTACAAATGTCATGTTAAACGGGAAACGAGCTGTAGGTACAGAAGTCTCTCCTGAAGTGAAGACCACTGTTTTAGATAAAGGAGAAAACTATTACGGCACAGCAAATGTTGCCGGGAAAGACTATCAAACGGCTTATATGCCGATCAAAAATGAAGCAGGCGAAACAATTGGTATTTTTTATACTGGCGCCAATCAAAGCATGATTTCACAAATGCTTCAGTCATTCTATATACAATTTGTCCTCGTCCTTTTGTTAAGTCTGATCGTTTCGGTCATCATTATTTCTATTTTCACTAAGCGGATTCAGGCACGTCTCAAGCATATGGCTTCTGCCATTAAGAGTGCAGGCGAAGGTGATTTAACCATCAATGTGACGGATACTGCTGGTGATGAATTGTCTGATCTTGCTGGCCATTTCAATAAGATGCGTGAAAAACTAAATCAAACCATTCTAAATGTCATGAACACGTCTGAATTAGTGGCCACATCCTCTGAGCAGCTGTCAGCTAGCGCAGAAGAAACGAGTGCAGCATCAGAAAAAATCACCTACACGATTCAAGAAGTGGCACAATCTTCAGAAGAACAGTCCGCTCAAATGACAGCTAGTGAGCACAAAATGATTCAAGTATCAAACGAGCTGGCAAACATCACTGAAAATGCAGCACAAATGGCTTCAAGAAGTCACTCCGCACAAGAAGTGGCCCAAAAAGGTGTACACAATATCGGTGAAGTTCATTCACAAATGACGTCTATTGCCAAATCAATTGAAGAAAATGGTACAGCGATTCAAGCATTGGAAACACGTTCAGCTGAAATTGATCATATTTCCAAAGTCATTACAGATATCGCCAGCCAGACAAACCTGCTTGCTCTTAATGCAGCAATTGAAGCAGCACGGGCAGGTGAGCATGGAAAAGGATTTGCTGTTGTCGCAGACGAAGTGAGAAAGCTCGCAGAAGAATCTCAAGCATCATCAAACATGATTTCCCATCTCATTTCTGAAATACAAAAAGAGATGACTCATTCGACGAATGCTATCAAACGAGTAAGAGAGGAAGCGGCTCAAGGGGCTGTACTTATCTCTCATACAGAGGAATCATTTCATGATATCCAGCAGTCGATGAGAGAAATGGCGAATGGCATTAAGCATTTATCAAGTGCAACACAAAAAATCGCAGCTTATACAAACGATGCGAAACAGTCTTTTGCGTCTATTACAGAAGGCGTGAAACGAACGAGTGAACATTCACAGCAAGTAGCCGGTTTAACAGAAGAACAATTTGCTGCAATGGAAGAAGTAACAGCTTCATCAGAAGCGCTTGCCCATTTAGCAGGAGATTTAAAAGCAATGGTCTCGCAATTTCACATCTAGATCCCACACCAAATAGCGCAAGACGGCGACAATCGTCTTGCTGCCTAACTTTCTCCTCAAGAATCACTCTTTAACCATTCACGTTCCAACGAAAATCCATAAATAAAGGAGTTTTTTATATGAATCATTTAAATCAAGCCTATTCTCTATCTATCTCCTACCACCAAATCACGGTATACACCGGAAGCGAAACACCACCTGTCATTGATTGGACAGATGAGGACATTCTTCAAGGATTTGCAACGGGAGATCAAGGAGTTTCCTTTGAAGGAATCAATAATGGAAAGGCGTCTATTATTGTGACATTAAATAGCGATGAGCCCCAAGTCTCGGTTGATAGAGCCATAACAGTTCCCTTTACGCTTACAAGTGATCAAGTTTATATCACAAGCGTCATGGCCCATGTGCTGTCTTTCTCCATTCCAAAAGGAAACTATCAGCTTACCTGCTACACCTCACAGCAGCCTGATCAAGACGTTTATTATGTAAATTTCCAAACAGTGTAGATTACGACTGATCGTATAGATCAAGCCACTTTTCCGCATAGTCTACCGATTCTCTCATGGGCAGTAAATATGAACTGGCAAGTCCAATTTGATTGTGCTGATGGATACCCCCTGATTTCAGAAAATCACGGCCAATGTGTTCAAATAGTTCTTCTCTTGTGATGATATCTTGGTACTCTTTCCATACCCTCCACCCATTCTCTAAAATAGGGGCTCCTCTTGTCATGAGGTCCTGCTGAGGGATTCGGTATTCAGCTAGATGAAAAGCTGTCATGCTCTCAAATGATGCACCAAGCAGCAGCACTTGAGCATGAAGATCATACATGCGGCCAAGAGGCGACTGCTCTCCTAATCCAAAGGAAAGTGCATGGTGTTTCAGAATTTCATTTTTTCTTTTCCCCCAGGCTGTGAATGAAAAATGGGGATGATTGCTTCTCGCCACGCCTGGGTATTTCCAAAATGTTTCCGCCACCTTTCCCATTGCTGCTGGCGTCGTGTAAGCTGGGTCAAATGCGGGCATTGTTTCTTTGATCGATTTCCACCATGAATAAGGAACAGGCGGATCGATCCAATCGGCGGGATCAGAAAGCTCTAACGTTTGTGCGGGCATAATCAGTGTCCCCTCTTCTGTTAAGGTTTCCATCAATGCTTGTACGACGGCTACAGCGCCTCCGTTTACCCAGCCGATTGATGATAAAGATGAATGAACACATAAAATCATGCCCTTTTTCACACCAAGTTGAACCAAGTCTGCTTTGATTCTTTCCTTTGTCATCGGTTCAGCTTGATTTTCGATTAATTTTTGCATCGTTCCTTTTCCTCCTGCGTCTCTTCTATTACTGATGAATGAGACGTTTAACCGCAATAGACAGTTTGTAATTTGCGTAATTTGTCAACTCCGTTAAAAATTGATCAAGTTCATCATGACTGGAGAAATGTCCTTCAGCCATATAACAGCCTTCACCACTTATTTTGAACAAATTCTTGATTTCTTCCTTTTTATAAAGAAACGACAGAAGTGGTTCATGATGATGACTACGGGTATACAGCTGCAAAAAGGTTTGAATCGTCTTTTGTGTCTGCCAATCAATTGAAATGGTATATGCTTCAATCACGCCTTCTTCTTCTAGCTTTAACACCCGATTTGCAACAGCTTGGCCGGTTAAATGAACTTTTTCACCTAGAGCTTTCATCGTTAATCGGCTGTTCTTTGATAGTTCTTTTAAAATATTCATATCTGTTTGGTCTAGCATTGGCTCACCTCTTTCAAAAATCAAGCCCTTCTGCCAAAAGACTTTCATGATCCTCTGTCACGTAGAACTCTTTTAATATACTGTAAACTTAATCAGAAAAAAAGGAGGCCTTTTTATGAAAATTACACTCATTCGCAATGCTACTTTATACCTTCACTATGGTCATTCAACTTTTTTAATCGATCCCTTTTTAGCAGCAAAAGGAACATATCCACCGTTCCCTCATACAGCCAATCAACATTTGAACAATCCTATTGTGGAGCTTCCTGTAAATATAGATTTAGACAGTCTGTTACACCCAGATGCTGTCTTACTCTCTCATTTACATGTGGACCACTTTGACGACGAGGCCAAAAGGAAATTAGCTCAGGATCAACCAATTTATACTCAATCGGAGAAGGATCGAGAAGAAGTTGAAGAAGCTGGATTTCAGCATGTCACATGCATTGAAGATGAAATGGACATTTGCGGCGTTCATATTAAACGTACAGGCGGACAGCATGGGACGGGAGAAACGGCGAAGCGGATGGGCCAGGTGAGCGGTTTTGTTTTCTCTCACCCTGATGAACCTACCCTTTATATTGCAGGTGATACCATTTGGTGTGATGAACCGAAAGAGGTTGTGAATACAAGCAAGCCAGACGTCATTGTGGTCAATAGCGGTGCTGCTCAATTTTTAGAAGGCGATCCGATTACAATGACCAAGGAAGAGATTCTAGACGTTCACCGTTCTCAGCCAAAAGCTCAAATTGTCGTCTGTCATCTTGAAGCAGTGAATCATTGCTTGTTAACAAGAGCTGCTTTAGAGGCTTACATTCAAGAGCATCATGCAGATCAAGCCATTTTTGTCCCTCAAGATGGGGAAAGTCTCACATTCTGATCAACAATAAAAAAACCGGCACTTCGCTGCCGGTTTCATCATTATCATGGGCGATGGTGCTGTGGTTTTTTCAGCAATGGAACAAATCCATTCTTTTTCAAATGAGTGTAATGCTCATCCATTCGTTTCGTGATGTGTGTGCCTTGTTCCTTTGTTAACACGCCGTACTGTACATATTTCTCAATGACTTCTTTTCGCTTAGAAAGAATTTGCTGTTCAAGGATTTCAATTTGTTTTTGTTGTTCTGCTGTTAATTTCACTTGGTGTGTCACCGGGCGCTTTTCCATTTGAGGTGTTTCTCCATGAGCCGTTTCTATATGAAAACCAAATAACAGCATCATCGACAAGATGATCAAACTACTTATTTTTTTCATCATTGTTGTTCCCTCCTTTATTCGCCTTTATTTTGCGCTCGCTTTCCTTTTTTATACATTATTTCAACACGCAAATTGCTTATAATATTCTTACTTTTTCACTTTTCTTCTGAAAACGTTGTCCTTACAGAAAAAGCGTGCTATGTTTTGTTTTGTATAAAAAATAGAGGAGGATTCTTAAATGAGTCGTTTTTATCATAAAAAACCTATATGGATCATGCTTGTTGTATCTGCTTTCATTCTTATCATGTCTGCTTGCAGCCAATCAGGCTCATCTCAATCTGAAGACACAAAGTGGGATCAGATTAAAAAGAAAGGGAAAATCGTGGTTGCAACTTCAGGCACCCTTTATCCAACTTCTTATCATGATACTTCTAATGGCAAGGATCAATTAACTGGCTATGAAGTAGAAGTCGTCAAAGAAGCGTTTAAACGTCTTGATGTGAAAGTAGAATTTAAAGAAATGGGCTATGATGGGATGCTGAGCGCCATTAATTCTGGTCAAGTGGATGCCGCTGCAAATGATATCGACATCACAGATGACAGAAAAGACAAGTTTGCCTTTTCAACCCCTTATAAATATTCCTACGGAACGGCTATCGTTCGGAAAGATGATTTATCTGGCATTAAAACTTTAAAAGATTTAAAAGGAAAGAAAGCAGCAGGGGCTGCCACAACGATTTATATGGATGTTGCTCGTAAGTACGGTGCAAAGGAAGTCATTTATGATAATGCGACAAACGAGCAATACTTAAAGGATGTTGCAAACGGCCGTACAGATGTCATTCTAAATGATTATTACTTGCAGACACTGGCTCTTGCTGCATTTCCTAAATTAAATATTACAATTCACCCTGACTTGAAATACATGCCGAATGAACAAGGTTTTGTTATGAAGAAGGACAACAAAGAGCTTCAAAAAGAATTGAATCGTGTATTAGGCGACATGAAAAAAGACGGAACAATGAAAAAGATTTCTGAGAAATTCTTTAATCATGCAGACGTCTCTAAGAAAATTGATGCTGATGTCGAAGATGTCGACATTTCCAAATAAGGAGCCGCAATCGTGGGAGATATTCATTTAGAATATATATTTAATCCTGCACTGGCAAAGGCGTCATTTCCGTTTGTTATGAAAGGCATCTGGCTGACGCTGCTCATTTCCTTTGTGAGCATGTTTTTTGGTACCATTCTTGGCTTTTTTATCGCTCTTGCCAGGATGGCGAATTCATGGATTCTTCGGCTGCCTGCACGACTGTATATCTCATTCATGCGAGGTGTGCCCATTCTGGTGATTTTGTTTATTCTCTATTTTGGATTCCCCTATATCGGCATTGAGTTCACAGCGGTCACTGCCGCCATTATTGGGTTCAGCTTTAATAGTGCTGCCTATATTGCAGAAATTAACCGGGCGGCCCTCTCCTCTGTTCCAAGTGGACAGGTGGAAGCTGCTAAATCATTAGGTCTCAGCTATTGGCAAACGATGCGTGGTGTCATTTTGCCTCAATCCGTCCGCATCGCCCTGCCGCCATTGACCAATGTCATGCTAGATTTAATCAAAGCTTCCTCACTGGCAGCAATGATTACTGTACCAGAGCTCTTCCAGCAAGCAAAAATTGTAGGCGGACGAGAATTTGATTATATGACCATGTATATTTTGGTCGCACTCATTTACTGGGGCATTTGCAGTGTCGTCTCATTGCTTCAGGACTTTTTAGAAAAACGCTATGCGAAATATCTGTAGCAAAAAAAAGAGCAGATCTCATGGATCTGCTCTTTTTCAGCGTGATAGAAAACCTTTGCAGCCCTAGAAAGGCGAGTACCGGAGCGGAGCGAATTTGACATTCGTGAGCACCGGAGCGCAGACCTGAGGGCGAATGCGAGGGTTTGTCTACACGATGATTAATGAATAAGCCATAACCACACATACAACCCGAGTAAAGTGAGAATCAAGGTTGGGATGGTCAGGATGATTCCGGCTTTCATGTACGCCCCCCAAGAGATATGGACGCCTTTTTTCTTTAAGACATGAAGCCACAGCAATGTCGCCAATGAGCCGATTGGGGTCATTTTCGGTCCAAGGTTGGAGCCGATGACATTGGCATAAATCAATCCGTCTCTCATGACACCTGCTGTATCTGTATGTCCAATGGCAATCGCATCAATTAAAACGGTCGGCAGATTGTTCATCACAGAGGACAGCACTGCGGCAAGCACGCCCATAAACATCGTTCCTGCAAGCAAGCCATGTGATGCTCCTTGCTGGATCCATGCCGCCAATATTTCTGTAAGACCGACATTTTTCAGTCCATATACGACGACATACATACCGATCGAGAAAAACACAATGGACCACGGCGCTTCTTTGATCACTCGCTTTGTCGCCACTTGCGGACTTCTTCTCGCCAGCCACAAGAAAGCAAGGGCAATTCCGCCTACAATGATGGACACTGGAATACCGATCAGCTCCCCCGCAAAATAACCAACAAGCAGACAGCCGAGCACATACCAAGACAAACGGAACATACGGATATCTCGAATAGCTGACGCCGGTTCCTTTGCCTGTGACAGATCGTAGGTTTTTGGGATAAGCTTTCGGTAAAATACATACAGAACCAGCATGCTCGCTCCAAGCGACACAAGGTTTGGCACGAACATATTCGCTGTATATTCTAGAAAACCAATATGAAAATAGTCGGCTGATACGATATTGACCAGGTTACTAATGACAAATGGCAAGGAGGTTGTGTCTGCAATAAAGCCGCTTGCCATCACAAAAGGCAGCACCATGCGCTCATCCAGCTTCAACGCTCTCACCACAGATAAAACGATTGGGGTCAAAATCAGTGCCGCTCCATCGTTGGCAAAAAAAGCAGCCACAACAGCGCCGAGCAATGTTAAGTAAATAAACATGCGGACACCGTTGCCTCTTGCGGCTTTTGCCATATGCAGTGCAGCCCATTCAAAAAAACCGATCTCATCTAAAATTAACGAAATGATAATAATGCCAATAAAGGCAAAGGTGGCGTTCCATACAATTTGCGTGACTTCCCACACATCGCCCAGATGAACGACGCCAAAGGCAAGTGCAAGAATGGCGCCTCCACATGCTGACCATCCTATGGTGACACGTCCTGGCTGCCAAATGACAAGGACGAGGGTCATGATGAAAATCAAAATGGCTAAGGTGACTGATCCCAAAGGTGGCCCCCCTTTCACTTTTCTCATAAAATCTTTATCTATCATACAACGAAATGCATCAGTTGTATGCCATTTTCGCATGTCACATGAAAACCCGCAGGTGATCCCGTGCACCTGCGGATTCCATCATGTATTATTGATCTTTTTTCATCAGCATCAATTCAATAAATAACTCACATCGCTGGCTAAAATGACTTAAGTCGATCGAGGTCATGTCAAAAATTTGTTTCATTCGATAGTTTAATGTATTTTGATGAATAAACAACTGCTCCGCAGCTGGCTTTAGCTTGCAGTTATTCAATAAGTAGACTTCCAGCGTTTTTAAAAACGAGGTTTGACTCTCGCGGTCTTTTTCCTTCAAGCGTAACAAATCTGGATTGAAGTCGTTTTTCTTTTTTTGATGGCTGTAAATAGAGTCTAAAAACCGGAAGACCCCTAAATTCTCATAATCATATGGAATCAGTTCTTGTCCTCCGACAATTTTTACTGCCTTCACGACCTCTATCGCTTCAAATCGACTTGTACTCATTTTCATGACATCACGATACTCTCTTCCCATTCCGATATACAAAGGGGAGGGATGTGCATGCGTTTTCGATTGCAGATGTGCGATGACATCAGCGGCAGTCGCTTTCGGTGAGTGCCGATCTGACAGGCTGCCTAATATAACAACGATATCTGCTTGAACCGAATAGACGTGATTTACTTTATCCTCTAGCTGCAAATACGTTCGAATGACATCCTTCACATCTTCTGCCGTCTCACTTTTGTTATCCGCAGCGTGCACGACCATGACGGTAAATACGGCTGGCAGTGGAATGCTTAAGTTCTCAGCCTCCCATTTCAGCTCTTCTTCTGTATAAAAATGATCATCCATGACCTTTTTGAAAAACTCTTCAATCTTGCCTTCCTTTTTCTCAAGCTGTTTCTTATTCTTATAAATCACTTTTCCAACCTGAAAGGAAGCTTCGTGTAAAAATTGCAGCTCCTCCTGAGAGAGGGAGTCCTCAATGTCTTGGACCCAAATAAAGCCTACTACCTCTTGTTTATGCTTGGCGCTCACAGCCACCCGCCGATTAAATCCGAGCTCGTCATGACCGCTCACATAAAAAGGCTTTGATTCCGCGAAAAGCCGCTCAATTACCCCTGTTTTCTTTAACCAATCGACCACAGACCCCGGACATTCCTTGGAGAAAATCGTTTGCTGATTGACTGGGTCAAACTGCTGAATGCTGTAAGAATTATAAGCAAGGAGCTGACACTCTGTGCTTTCTAAAATGACTGGTTTTTTTAAATAGCCGCTAATAAATGCAATTAATTTATCGACATCAAAAAATGTATGAAGCTTTTCTAATATCTCTTCCATCCCGATTGCTCCCTGATTAAGTGATACATTTATCATACTTCTTTCCAGTCAGATTTGTATAGAAACAAGTCGCAGGCAGGCAAAAAAAGCATGAACCCATCAGCGCAGGTTCATGCTTTTCCATCTTAAAACATTTCACTAATCGTTTTTGCCTGCATGTGCAGAGCTAGGTAATCTGGACCGCCTGCTTTTGAATCAGTGCCTGACATTTTGAAGCCGCCGAATGGATGATATCCAACGATGGCACCTGTGCAGTTACGGTTAAAGTAAAGGTTCCCCACATGGAACTCCTGCTTCGCACGGTTGATGTGATCACGATTATTCGTAATCACAGCACCTGTTAAACCGTATTCTGTGTTATTGGCTACCTCAAGTGCCTCATCAAAGCTAGAAACTTTCGAGAAAGCCAAGACCGGTCCAAAGATTTCTTCTTGCATTAAGCGGGAAGTTGGCTCAAGATCTGCAAAAATGGTCGGGTGGATAAAGTATCCTTCCGAATCATCACTCGTTCCGCCAGTGACTAAGCGGCCTTCCTGTTTGCCAACCTCGATATAATCCGTAATCTTGTCAAAGGACGCTTGATCAATGACAGGTCCCATGTAGACATCCGCAGAAAGCGGATTGGCTGTTGTTTTCGTTTCTGTGATTTCCTTCACTCGCTCAACCACTTGGTCATACAGCTTTTCGTGGACGACTGCCCGAGATCCAGCTGAACATTTCTGACCTGAAAACCCGAAGGCTGATGTGAAAATGGCATTAGCCGCTAATTCAACATCTGCATCCTCATCGACAACCACTGTATCCTTACCGCCCATTTCAGCAATGACACGTTTTAAATGCTGCTGGCCTGGCTGTACTTTTGCCGCGCGTTCAAAGATACGTGTCCCTACTTCTCTTGATCCAGTGAATGTAATCAGACTTGTTTTCGGATGATCTACTAAGTAATCCCCGACCTCTGCACCGCTTCCTGGTACAAAGTTGACAACACCCTTTGGAAGACCGGCTTGCTCAAGCTCTTCCACAAAACGGGCTGCAATGACAGGCGTCGCACTTGCTGGTTTTAAAACAACTGTATTCCCAGTGACGATTGGCGCTACTGTTGTTCCTGCCATGATGGCAAACAAGAAGTTCCACGGCGGAATGACGAGCGTCACGCCAGTTGGTGTGTACACATATTGATTGCGTTCCCCTTCGCGGCTGTTCACTGGTTTGCCTTTCGCCAGCTCCAGCATTTGACGAGCGTAATACTCTAGGAAGTCAATCGCTTCTGCTGTATCTGCATCTGCTTCATTCCAAGGCTTTCCTGCTTCTTTTACAAGAAGGGCTGAATACTCATGCTTTTTACGACGAATGCTTGCCGCAGCACGGAATAATACGCCTGCTCTTTCTTCAGGAGACGTGTAGCGCCATGTTTCAAATGCTTTCGCTGCTGCTTGAACCGCTTGTTCTGCCTCTTCCTTCCCGGCCTTTGAGACGGTTCCGACCACTTCATCCTTTTTCGCTGGATTGATTGAAACGATCTTGTCTTTCGTTTCAATTCTTTCTCCATTAATCACGAGCGGATAGGTTTGACCAAGTGATTCTGTTACTTTAGCTAATGCTTGTTCAAACGCTTTGCGGTTTTCTTCCTGGCTAAAATCCGTGAATGGTTCATGCTTGTAAGGTGTTGTCATTTTTGTCACGCTCCCGTTTCAAATTATTTTTTCGTCATCCCTTTTAAAGCAAAGGCAATGTTTGCCGGCCGTTCTGCAAGACGTCTCATGTAGTAGCCATACCACTCTCGTCCATACGGAGTATAGACCCTCATTTGATAGCCTTCTTTCACAAGTGCTTGCTGCGTTTCTGATCTCATGCCGTACAGCATTTGAAATTCGAACTGACTTGTCTGTATATTGTGTTTTTTCACAATATTTTTCGTAAACTCAATCATTCGATCGTCATGTGTCGCAATAGCTGTATAGTTTCCTGAGAGCAATTGCTTTTCGATCAGCTTTTGATAATTCTGATCGACGTCTTTTTTGTTTGGATACGCCACTTCGGCGGATTCCTTATAGGCACCCTTTACAAGTCTTAAAAATGGCTGCAGCTCATTTAGGTCATCAAGATCCTTTTCTGTTCTGTACAAATACGCCTGCAAGACCGTACTGACATACTCATATTGAGATTTCATCTCTTTAAAAATGTCCAGCGTTTTTTGGCAGCGCTGTTCATCCTCCATATCGATTGTCACCATGATACGGTGCTTCTCTGCCGTATCTAAAATACGTTTCATATTGCGATACACAAGGTCATCGTCAATATCCAGGCCAAGTGATGTCATTTTGAGTGACACGTGAGAATTGAGTCCCGCCTCTGCAATCCGCTGAATGGTTTGAATACACTCAATCGTCCGTTCATTTGCAATCTCTGCCTTTGTGACAAACTCACCAAGGTGATCAACTGTCACAGCCATTCCTTGGTCATTTAATCGCTTGATAACAGGGATCGCACTCTCAAAGTCCTTCCCTCCGATGATTTTCTTAGATGCAACAGCACTTCCCCAATTACGAGCAATATGGTTCAAGAGACTGCTCTTTGACAAAAACAAGAAGAAATTTCTTGTGACCGACTCCATAAAGGGCACCTCCCACTCTTTGTAAGCTATGTCTTTATTGTAAGGCTCATAAGCTGTCCGCTACAATATTTGAAGATGACAAAAATTCTGACTTTTTTTGTGGTTTTATCACAATAAGAGATAAAGAAGAGCCTGCCGCGATCCGGCTGGCTCTTCCTTGCTTACGCCCACACCTCATCAAGGGTAGACTGCAGCAGCTCATTTAATTCTTGCATCAGGTTGTCTTTCGGCTGATTGTAGCTTTTCACCAATTCATCAAATCGCGCGAGCTCTTTGTCGATAAATGGATGGACATAAGCGAGACGGTTCTCTATATCCATTTCTTCGCCGTCCATTTTACGTTTGAGCAGCTCATGGATTTCCGCTAAAAGCGGACCTTCCTCTACTAGTTCCTCGAGTAGTTCATGAAAGTCCATCGGCGGAACCGTCCGGTAGCGTTCAATCCACTGACAGGCAAGCAGCGGACGAAGTACATAAAAATACTTCTTGATTCGCACCTGCTCTCCTCGTAAATGCCGGCTTTCATTCCGCTTCGCCATATTGAGGTAATGATACATCAATGCTGCAGGATAAAACGCTCGATCCTTTAATTCTCTTAGCTGCTTTGCCAAAGAAAAGGATTCAGCATAGATGATGTCAGAAGACAGCCATTCCATGATGGACGGATTCGATTTATGGAATAAACGAAGTGCCTTTCTAAGCTCCCAGCCGCTGATATCAAGCACATCATCAATCGGCCGTTCAATGACATCACGATGTTCTTCCATCGCCCAATACCATTCTTTTCGAGGAACATATAAAAAACGAACATCATAATCACTATCAGTCGAAGGAAATCCCCAAGCCCTGCTGCCTGATTCCACAGCGAGGCAAATTTTTACGTCATACGTTTCTTCGATGATTTTCAGCTCTTCCTTGATTCTCTCTCTCATCATCCATCAACTCTTTCTATAGAAATCTGCATGACTTCTTCACGTTTTGGTAAAATACGAATAAGACATATATGAAAAAGGAGTTGGATCTCATGTCTATATCTCGCATCATGAAATGGATCACCGGGATTTTTGAAGCCTGTCTTGCCATCCCTGTCATCGGAGGACTATTTATTATTAGTAATGGCTATACACCGCTCATGGTCATGCTTATTCTGCATATTATCACACTCGTCTTATCGAAGCGAGACCAAGGACCAATGATTGGCAGCATCATTGGGATTATCACAGCCTGCCTCGCCTGGATTCCGATACTCGGATTCATCCTGCATATCATCACAGCTCTTGCCCTGATTATCACAGCGTTAGTGCCTGATGAAAAAACGAGGCAGAATACGAGTTATTAAAAAAGAGGCCCTCCTAGAGCGGCCTCTTTGTTCTTTTATTTGAGCAAATGCTTTTGTAAGAAGGCGAGCTTCTCTGTTTGAAAAGCCGGGATATATTCGTGTCCAAAATAGCGATATATCTTCAGGTCTTTTTCTGTTTCTAAATGGTTGTATGCCGCAAACACAGTAGATGGTGGGGTTATTTTGTCAATCAGCCCAATCGCCATCAATGTTGGCTTTTTCACCCATCCAGCTAGATTGATTAAATCAAAGTAGCTTAATGTCTCAAATGCCTTTTCTTCCACTTCCGGATCACTATTTCTTCGAAAGTATGAATTGATTTCTAAATAAGGCTGCTCCAATGCCACATCCACTGCACGCTCGAAGTTTGATAAGTAAGGGTAATCTGCCACGACGACTTTCGGAATGTCAGAAAGGGCTGCAGCTGCAACCGCTAATGCGCCCCCTTGGCTCCCGCCAATCACGCCGATCCGTTGTTTATCCACTTCCGGTAAGGACTGAATGACTTCGAGTGCACGAACCGTATCTAAATAAACACCTCGATAATAGTAGGTCTCTTTTGATAAAATGCCTTTTGTCATCCATCCCAAAGCGTGACCACTTGGTGTCACTGCCTGATCTTCACTGCCGCCTTGACCGCGGACGAGCATACCAAATGTTGCATAGCCGTGCAGCGCCCAGTTGACGATGTCGTGAATGCCGCCGTCATAGCTGGCATTATAGCCATGAAAACGAACGAGAGCTGGATGTGGACCAGTTTGATCAGGTACAGCATAAAAGCCTTCAATTTTAGAATGTCCAAAGCTTTGATAGGTCAGGCGGTACACCTTGACGCCTTTCACTGGATAGTCATAAGGTTCAAGTGATGGCTCTGCCTCCACTTGGCGCAGTTCTTCGAGTGATTTCTTCCAAAAATCTGAGAAATCAGAACGTGCTGTTTTCTTTGGTTTATATTTTTTTAACTCTTCAAGTGGTAAATCGAACAATTGCATATCCGAGTATCCCCCTTTGTTTTATTCATTATATGTATCATAACACCGATTTCTTGAGTTAGAAAGCTATTTAACAAAACCTTCTGACATTTCTATTGGCAAAGATGATGGAAACCTTTATGATAAAGAAACTGGCCTTGAAGACTAAAATAAACCATTACATACATTCATGATTTTCACATGACATATAGCAAATAAAGGAGGAACTCGTATGAAAATCGCCCTTGTCCAAATGGACGTACAAATTGGAGAACCTGAAATGAATTTTAAAAAAGCAGCAGCGTTTTTAGAAGAAGCGGTCCGCGAGCAGCCTGATTTGATCATTTTACCCGAAATGTGGAATACCGGCTACGCCCTTGAGCAAGCCGATCAGCTTGCGGATGTAAACGGTGAACGCACAAAACAGCTCTTTTCCTCCTTTGCCCGTAAGCATCAGGTGTATCTCATCGCAGGCAGTGTATTAAATAAGCGGACAGAAGATGAAAACATCACCAACACGATGTATGTCTTTAACCGCCAAGGTGAGCTTGTGTTAGATTATGATAAAATTCATTTATTCCGCTTAATGGATGAGCACAACTATTTAACCGCTGGTGATCAGCTTGGTTTATTTGACTATGGTGAAGATGTAACGATTGGTGCGATGATTTGCTATGACCTCCGCTTCCCGCAGCTTTCCAGAACACTTGTGAACAGAGGAGCGAAGGTGCTCATCAATACGGCGCAATGGCCGTCAGCAAGAGTGGACCATTGGCGCAGCCTGCTCATTGCAAGAGCGATTGAAAACCAGTCATTTATGATTGCTGTTAACAGAACAGGCACAAGCAGAGACACAGAATTCCCTGGACATTCCATGGTGATTGATCCACTCGGCCGCATACTGCTTGAAACACGCGGTGACGAAGACATTTATTATGCTGAAATTGATCTTCAGCTTGTGGATGAAGTCAGGAAGCAAATTCCAGTTATGACGGATCAGCGTCTGGACTTATATTAAAAAGCAGGGTGCTCCCCTGCTTTTTGCGTTTAATTAAACGTTTGTTTAAGCTTTCCCTTGATCCTGATATAGGTCCATGAAGACTTGAGCGGCTTTCGTTAAATATCTTTCTTCCACATATGCAAACACAAGTGTGCGGGTTGGGCATGAATCAATTTGCAAATAAGTGACTTGGTTCCTATCCTCTTGTGCCACCATTTTCGGCACAACGGTCACTCCTAATTCGTTTTTGACCATTGCCTGTGCTGTTTGAATATGGCTTGTTTCAAAAGCCACTTTTGGCTGAAAACCGTGATGACGGCACAGTTCTGTGACCACTTGCCGAAAACCGTATCCCTCTTTCAGCAAAATAAATGGGATACCTTCAAGAAGCCGAAAGGGAACGATTTCGTGACCGGTCTCTTTTTGCCCTGCTTGCTCAATGATCTCGTTCAATTCCTCTGATAACCAAGGCTGAGCAGCTTGCGGAACTGCAAGAAGGAGCGGCTCGGTCAGCATTTGTTTCGTTTTCAATGATTCGTGCTCGACAGGCATCGATAAAATAGCCAAATCCAGCTTTCCAGCCAATAGAAGTTTTTCGAGCTCACGCGGAGACTCTTCTATCAGTTGAACGTGAACATGAGGATACGTTTGACAAAAGGTTTTTAATAAACCGGGCAAGACATATCCCCCTGTCACTGCTGGCGCTCCAATGTTCAGCTCTTTCCCGATTTCATAAGCTGCTTCTTCCATTTCACGCAGCAAATCATCTCTTTCCTTCAAAATATTCTCAGCCCTTTTAATGAATCGTCTCCCTTGAGGTGTGGGCGTTACTTGTCCATATTTTCGAATAAATAGTGGTGTGTCTAATTCCTCTTCCAGCTTCTTTATTTGCTGGCTTAAAGAAGGCTGTGCAATATGAAGTTGATCAGCTGCTTTTGTAAAACTTTGCTGCCGGTACACTTCTATGACATATTCCATCATTCGTATATCCACTTTCATCACCTCATAGGTTTTAACTATTCATGCCATATCTTTTATGTCTTAGACAAATAACAGAAGGAATTCTACGATAAAGAGACCACAAAGGGGGAAAAGAAATGAATCCATATGCTAAAGCAGAGAACCAATTCTCACAAAATGCCGAGAACTATCGAGATTCACCTATATTTGCAGCTGGAGAAGAGCTGGAATGGATGAAAACAACAGCACATGCGAAGGGACATGAGCATTTACTTGATATTGGCTGCGCGGCAGGACATACCGTTTTTTCCTTTTCAGACGTTATCTCTAAAGGGATCGGCATTGATGTCACGCAAAAAATGATCGAGGTTGCAGCAGCACTTGCGGAAGGACGCCACCTGAACCACATTACTTTTGAGCAGGCAGCCGCAGAAGCATTGCCCTTCTCTGATGAATCATTTGATTTAGTGACGTGCCGATTTGCTGCTCACCACTTTCCAAACCTTCAGGCAGCCATGTCTGAAATCAGCCGAGTCTTAAAAAAAGGCGGCCAATTTCTGCTCGTTGATCATTATGCACCTGAAAACACTGCACAGGATTCATTTATTAATCACTTAAATAGACTGAGAGACCCTTCTCATGTGCGGGAAAGCTCGTTATCAGAATGGAAACAGCTCTTCGCTGACAACCAATTGACTCAGAAAGAGATTCGTTACTGGGATCTGCATATTGATTATCAGGACTGGATTATACGTGGACGCACACCAGAGAATATTCAAAAGGAGATCGTTTCCCATCTTCAAGCCGCAGACCCTGACACAAAGCAGCTGTTTCAGCTTCAATTCGATGCACAGCATCAGCCCATTTCCTTCTGTTTAAAAGCTGCACTGCTTCAAGGAATCAAGCATTAAACTGATAGAAAAAGTCTACCATCGTCGGTAGACTTTTTTATTTCAAATATACATCTTCACTGTTTCACAGGTGGCTTTTCATGTTCGTGACACGTCTCTTCTCACGACAAGATCATGTTTCTATTATATGATAAATGAACGAAGATAGGTGAGGCATTTTAGATTCTCTGAATAAAAAAGAACCTACCCTCTTTGGAATAAGTTCTTTACTGCATGCGTAACTTACGGTGCAATATCCTCTAATACTTTCTCGCGCGTTTCTATCATTTTAAAAGCAAGAATTGCTCCCACTACCGTCACACTTGCAAAAAGAATAAAAATAGTTGAAACACCGCTTACCTCTAAAATAAAGCCTATCATAATAGGAGCGATCGCTGAAGCCAGTCTAAGCCACGCTGTAGCAAATGCCGTTCCAATCACCCTCATACGTGTCGGATAAATTTCAGGTGTATATAGATAGAGGAGAACTGTAATTGTCCCCATCATTCCGTAAGCAGCAGACCCTAAATAGATGACGCTTTCTGGTGAAGTCGCTCCGCTGATCCATAAAGCCGTTAATAACACACCTGTTAATACAAATGCAATGGTTGCCCAGCGCTTCCGTCCCACTTTATCAATTAAAAATGCACAAGCGAATACCCCTACGGTCTGTAAAATATTTGTGAGAGATGCTGCCCTTAATGAATCTCCGACTGGCAAATGGTAAACAGTATTATAAAGACTCGGTAACCAGTTATTTAAACCATTCGATACAAAGTAGGCAGAAAACCATAGTCCCCATACGACCAATGTTCTTTTACGGTAAAAAGTTGAAAATAGCTCTTTCCAGTCGCCTTTTTCAGTACTGCTGGATACTTGATTTGCGACAGGCATTCGTTTGTCAGTACTAGCTTCAATTTCTTCAATAATTTTTTCGGCTTCATCTAGCCTGCCTTTCGAAATAAGCCACCTTGGCGATTCACGCAACATGAAAAAGAATACAAAGACGATTAAACCTCCAATGCCTCCAATCAAGAACATCCATTTCCACCCAAAGCTAGGTACGACGAATGCGCCAATTTGAGCTGAGATCATTAATCCTAATGGAAAAATCATCTCATAAAGCATAAAAAATCTGCCTCTTCCTTGGGCTCGGGACAACTCATTAATATATGAAGCTGCTACCGGCACCTCTCCTCCAACTCCAATCCCTTGTATAAAGCGGAAAATAAAAAGGGCCATAAAATTACCTGAAAATACACATGCGATACTCATAATAGACATGAGGAACACTGTCCATTTTGCACTAAATACACGGCCGCGCCTTTCTGCTAACCACCCAAAGAAAATAGCACCAACCGCTTGTCCTATATAACCAGACCCAATAAGAAGGCCAATTTGAGCAGGTGATAAATTCCACATGCCGATGAGGACCGGGAGAACAAACGCTAAAGATAGCGCATCAAAAGCATCAAAAAAGGTAGCAGATCCCATAATGATCCGAGGTTTTAAATGCCACCTCGAAAAAGGTACACTTTCCATCCTGGTCAATAGTTGTGAAGCTCTATCAACAACTTGCCCACCTTGAGAATTTGAATTTCCGCTGAGTTCTAACGTCATGGTATCTCCTCCTTATTAGAGGAAATGATGCAAAAGTACATGCCGAAGAGCACTGAAGAAATCGCTTACATTTTAAATCAAGAGAAATTCTGCAGCGTTCATACGAGTTTTCAGCATCTATCAAATCTTTTTTGGCGTTCCCGTGGTGCCCCGATCTATATAATACATAGGGAAGATATGTTCCATCGCCTCTAACTGTTCCCCTTCTAATAACTGTGTTAGTAAAGAAACAGCTTTTCTTCCCATTCCAACTAAATCAACATGAACAGAAGACAAAGAAGGGGTTAGAAAACTTGCAATGGGCACATCATCAGCACCAACGACAGACAAATCATGAGGTATTGACACATTTGCGTTTTCTGCCGCTTTCATGACCCCTATCGCCAAAAAATCTGAAGAGCAAACAACTCCAGTCATGTGCTGGTTTCCTTGGAGAAATTGAGAAACCACTTCTACTACTTTTCCCCCATCAAATTCATCTAACTCAAACACAAGCTCTTTGTTCATTGTTAATCCTAAACGTTTCAGTGTGCGCTCATACCCCTTGTAATACCTTACACTATGCATCGAACTCATTGGACCATTGACCAGCCCAATGGTTCGATGACCTTTATCAAATAAGGCCGTTACAGATTGACAAACACCTTCTTCATCATCTGGCCTGACACATGGAAATGGTGAATCCTCTAAGTAACTTCCGACAACGATAATGGGAATAGCCAAACTTTTTAACCAATCTATGCTCAATTCTTCATTTCTTGGAGAAAATAAAATGGCACCATCTACAGCCTGCGTCTCAAGTAACCGCTGCTGCTGCACAGATGTAAATGACATCAGCATATTGAATTCGGTCTCATCTAATTCCTTCGCTATTCCATCTAAAATCGTTGAAAAAAATGGATTATTCAAAATATATGAACCGCGAGGAACCACTACAGCCATATTCCCAGTCTTTCTTTTCACGAGCCCTCTCGCTCCTAAATTAGGGCGGTAGCCTAACTCATCAATTACTTGTTTGATTCTTTCAGCCGTTTGAGCACCTACTCCTGGTTTACCACTCAATACTCGGGAAACAGAGGCTATAGACACTCCTGCTTTCAATGCTACATCTTTAATACTTACTGACACATTTCATACCTCCGGGAGTCTGTTGTTTTATACCTTATTATAACCTGACTCACCTTCATCATGAAATCAATGGTCTGTTATCTACTGACATTTTCCTTAAGCAAACCAACACTTTGAAGGCCCTGGCGAATCTCTTCTTTTTCCTTTTGAGTTAAAGGTAATACCGGCTTCCTAGCAAGCGAACTGCTGATCAAGCCTCTCTGGAACATCGCTTCCTTCATTCGCAGATGAGAGGTAGAGGAAGGTTCATCCATTTTATATACAGCATGCTTTAATTCAAAGATTCTATCGTACACTTTATTAGCTGCTGCAAGGTCTTGTTCTTTCACACATTTCACAAGTTCAGCAATCAAATCCGGCACAAAACAGCCGAAACCTACAAGCGCCCCGTCAATCCCTTGAACTAATGTTGGCAATAAATATTCATCGTGACATGTGAGTAGCGATACATCTGGTGCATGCTTTTTCAATGCGCGCACATCGACTTCATATTGTGCCATGTCTCTTTGACCAATTTTAAATGAGACAACATTTTCAATTTCCGACATTTCTAGTAATTGATTCGTTGTATATGAGGTTTTTGTCCACGTTGGATATTGATGGACGATGATTGAAATGTCAATCGCTTCTGCAACATCTTTAAAGAATTGGACAGGTGATTCAGGCTGCATACCGAATCTCAGCCATGAATGCGGCGGCATGAGAAGGATACCTTCTCCGCCAGCTTCTTGAACTGCTTTTGCATGCTGGATCGCTTCAATTGTTCCTTCAGCTGAAACCCCGGAAATGACAGGTACTTCCCCTTTTAATTCGTCGGCTGCAATACGCACAGCCTCAGCTCGTTCATGTGGCAGCAAAGTCATAATCTCGCCCGTATGTCCATTGACAACAATCCCGTTAATCCCTTCGTGCTCCGCCACCCAGCGAACAAGCTTACGAAAAGCAGGTTCATCAATTGAATAGTCATCTTTAAAAGGAATTAAGACCGCCGGGAATACACCGCTCCATTTTTCTTTATTCTTCATCAACAAATTCCTCCCCATTCGATTATAGTAAACGTTTACGGTAAGCGTTTACGTAAACAATCATAGAATGTTCCCATCGAAGATGTCAACATTATTTTTTAAAAATTTTAATAATTCAAATAAATATTATTAAAATTTAGATACTTTTTTATTTTTCCGAAAAAGAAAATGATCTATATCAAAAAACTCCTCATCATGAACTGATTGAAGGAGGATCACCGCTTTTCCCTAACGGCCGCACACCAAAAAAAGGATAAATACATTTTGGTTGTCAAAGCATCATCATATGTACGAAGGAAAAGAATTCAATAGAAAAAGTCTACCCTAAACGGTAGACTTTTTTTATTTCGAATACAAATCCCAGCCAAGCTTGAGTGTGTCCACAATATAATTGGCGACTTCCTCAGCCTCTAAATGATCTGTTTCCACTCTTGAGTTATGAAGAGAATAAATCTCCCGGCGCTCTTCAAACAGCTCTTTCATCTCATCAAGTGTCCGGTTGTGAAGAACAGGACGGTTTTCGATTAAAATATCAAGCCGCTGCTTCCAATTCTCCCACGATAGATCAAGGAAAAGAACGGTACAATGCTTCAAGCAGGCGCGTTTGATTTCTTCCTGTTTGAATGCACCGCCTCCAAGGGAAACGATCTTGAGCTGTGTATGTTCACATAAATCGACGATATAATCCTTTTCAGCCTGCCTGAAGAATGCTTCTCCTTTTTGCTGAAACATCTCTGGAATCGTCATGTTGTACTTTTTCTCAATCTCCTGATCGACATCAATAAAATCTCTATATAGCTTTTTGGCAACCAGCTGCCCAATGGTTGTTTTCCCAACACCCATAAAGCCAATGAGGACAATATTCCGCTGTCTTACAGGAATTTCTCTATTGATTTTCATGGTCGTGACACGTCCTCCCTACGACAAGGAATGCTACATAATGTTTCTATTATATGATAAATGGAGCGCGAAAAGATAGGCAATCTTAAAAATTGTGTTTGACGACGTAGCCGAGCTGTTCAGAAAGCCTCTGTGCCTGTTCTTTCACTTTTTGTTGCAGCTGAGGAATGACTTCTTCAGTAAACCGATGGGTTGGACCAGATATGGATAAACAGGCTTTCACTTCACCATGAATGTTAAAGATTGGTGCCGCTACTGCCGCAGATCCTACCTCGCGTTCATCAATGCTGCAAGAAGTATATGTGTCAAGAATATGTTTACGTTCCTTTTGCCAGTCACCCTTCATCACATGAGCAGCCTCAGACGCTAATACTTTTTGTTGAAATTCTTCACTTTGAAATGCCAATAATACCTTTCCGCCTGCACCTGCGTACAATGGCAGCTTCTCACCAATCTTGACAAGATGCCGAATCGATTGCAGCCCTTCCGCTTGTTCAATACAAACCCTGCTTGTTGAATCCAGTACATACAGGTTGACGGTTTCCTTTGTTTCATCACGAAGTGAGTACATGAGTGGTTTAGCCAGTTCTCTCAATTTAATGGACTTCCCTGCAATGTATCCGAGGAGATAAAGCCTTTGACCCAATCGGTATTTCATTGTTTCTTGATTCTTCTCCACAAAATGATTCATTTCAAGTGCTTTGAGCAGTCTCGTTGTCGTAGACATTGCTAAATTCATCTCTTTTGAAATATCCGTTAGCGTCAGCTCTTGACGTTCTTCACTAAAACAATAAAGAATATCCAAAGCACGCTGAACTGTACGCAGTCCTGATTCTTCTTTTGACTTTTTATCAGCCATGTTCACTTTCTCCCTTTCCCCTTTGATTTCTTATCGACATCAACGATCGATTTTGCTATAATCCATTTTAAACGTTCCACTAAAAGAAAACAAATTCCACCAGTCGGAATAAAGTCACTTGAAGATATTTGATGGAGGAGATATTTGAATGTACCTGCTCGTTTTTACACTTCTTATCAGTCTATATATTGTTCATCAACTATTTCCTGCTCCTATACTCTCCTATTTTGTTGGTCTGCTGGCCGCTATCTCGCTCACCATTTCTTTTAAGAAAGCAAGCGGTCTTTATTTGAAAACAGGTGCTGTATTTCTCATCATTGGGTTGTTCTTATTCTTCTTATCCGGCCAGCCATTGCACACGTTTTTTCTTCACTTTCATTCCATGCTGGGCTTGCTTTCTCTCTTTTTCATGCTGCCTTTTATTCATTCTCTCATACATGTTGGACATTTCGATACACAATTAAATAAACTGCTCACACTGCATACAACGAACTCAAACCAGCTTTATCGCAAGAGTTCATTTGTCACTCATATTCTCGGCATGTTTTTAAATATCGCGACCATTCCTTTACTATATACATCGCTCAAACCGTCGCTCGAATCCCTAAAAGAACAAGTGAAACAACATCTTTATACACGCAACCTCTTAAGGTCATATGCATTATGTTTAAGCTGGAGTCCTGTTGAAGTGCTGGTAAGCGTCACCATTGATGCAACCAAACTAAAATATTATCAAATTGCACCTATTACTTTTGGTTTAATGGTCGTCGTGCTGGCGATAGATTGGATGCTTTTTTCTCGTCAAAGCAAACGATTACCAAACATCATTCAGTCTTCAGAAACAAACGCCAATCCTCATCGAATTAAGCGAAAAACCCTTCAGCTCGCTTTCATGCTGCTAGGTTTTATGACAGTCGTCTCACTTGTCGATGCATGGATTGGGAAAGGCTATTTATTCGCTGTAGTACTGACGATTATTCCATTTGCTCTATTATTCTCTTCTGTTATCAAAAAAAGAAAACAATATATCGCTGTCTCTGTGCCTCATTGGAAAGAAAGAACCCGTCAGCTCTCCAACTATATGTGTCTATTTTTAAGTGCAGGCTTCTTTGTCGATATGCTCCTTGCGACAAACAGTATGCAGCCGATTCAAGCATTTATTGTCAGTATATCAGACCATGCCATTTGGGTTTATTGTGTCATTGGGTTGTATTTTCTGATCACCGCCCTTTGCGGTTTTCACCCGCTCGTCTCACTTGCTTTGTTAGTCAGCATGATGGCACCAGTCATCCATGAACTGCCTGCTCTTCCCATTGCCATCATGCTGATCGTTGCTGGCACATCAACTGTCATGTTTAGCCCTTTTAATGTTTCTGTCTCCTTATTGGCTGATTTGATGAAGGTCAATCCTTACCGTATCACTCGCTGGAATATATGGTTTGCCAGCCTTTATATCAGCATGGGTATCGCATGTGCAGCGATCATCACCGTTCTCTTTTATACATAAAAAAGAGAACTCACCTTGGTATGAGTTCTCTTTTGCTTTCCCGCTATGGTTTTAATTGAATACGTTCAATTTTACCTACGATAAAAATGTACGACAATGCCCCGCCTAAAGCGACTAAACTGACGAATAAAATTCCGCCATTGTAAGAGCCTGTCGCCGACACGATGAATCCGATAATCAGCGGAGTGATGATCCCAGCTAAATTAGCAAAAAAGTTAAATACGCCGCCAGCCAGCCCAACCATTTCCCGCGGTGCCACCTCAGACAGCATCGTCCAAGAGATATTAGACAGTCCTTGCGCAAATGAAGCGATGGATAAAATGGTCAGCACAAGCGGGATATTTGTTGTAAAGTTTGCTAAAACAATGGTACTCGTCATCAGCAAGCCCACCACTACTGGCAGCTTTCTCGCTACATTCACTGATACGCCCTTTTTAAGCAGCCAATCAGACACATAACCTCCAAATAAGACCCCAAAGAATGCAGCAATATAAGGAAGAGAAGCAGCAAAACCTACCTTGAGAAACGCCATATTTTTTGCCTCTGCCAAATAGGTCGGAAACCACGTTAAAAAGAAAAAAAGGGTAGACGCAACAGAGAATTGGCCAATATAAAGCCCGATCAATTTACGATATTTTAGAAGGGCGGCAAAGTCTGCCCATTTCAGCTTCTCCTGTGATGCGACTGTCAGCCCATCGCCTTGCCGGATTAATTCTAACTCATCTTCATTTATCTTCGGATGCTCTTTCGGTTCGTGATAATACTTGTACCAAAAGAAAGCAAATATGATACCGAGCGCACCTGCCGTAATGAAGACGGTTCTCCAATCGAAAGTCGTCATGATCCAAAATAGAAGAGGTGTCGCAAATGCAAGACCCACATACTCTCCAGCAGTATAAACACCTGTTGCAAAAGCCCGTTCCCGCCTTGGAAACCATGTGGTGACAATACGGTTATTTGCAGGAAAAGCGGGAGATTCTGTAATCCCAATAAACAAACGGCAACCGAATAAAAAGGCAAAGCTGTTCGCAAACGCCTGTAAGCCTGTGAAAATAGACCAAGTAACGAGTGATATCCCATACGTTACCTTTGAGCCAAATTTATCGAGAATAAAACCGCCTGGTATTTGCATCGCTGTATATGTCCAGCTAAATGCCGAGAAAATCAGGCCTAATAAGGCTGGATTTAATTGCAATGAAGATTGAATTGCAGGAGCAACAATGGACACACTGGCTCGATCAATATAATTAATAGCGGTAATAAAAAACAACAGAATCAATATGCCAAAACGGGCTTTCGTTGGTTTCACATATGCGGGCTGCAATTCATTCCCCTTCAGTTCTGAATGCACTTTCATAACCATCCTCCTTTGTTTCCGCAGCGTGCGGTTCGGTTGAGCGTATTAAATAACCCCTTTTTCTTCTAACTGCTTACACTCTTCTTCTGTTAAGCCAAGCATATTTGTTAAAATCTCATAATTATGTTCGCCTAAATCAGGTGCAATGTGACGGATACTTCCAGGTGTTTTTTCAAACTTCGGAATGATCCCAGGCACCTTCACTTTTCCAAGACGAGGGTGATGCACCTCGACGATATTCTCTCGTGCTTTAAATTGCGGATGCTCAAAAATATCCCGAATACTTAAGATTGGGCTCACAGGAACACCATGTGTATCTAAAATTTCTAATACGTCATCCCTTGTTTTCGACGCGATCCATTGAGAGACGATCGCATCCATTTCTTTGTTATGCTTCAGCCTGGATGCATTGACCGCGAATTTTTCATTCTCTAGTAAATCTAATCGATTCATTGCCTCCGCCAATCGATTGAAGGTCGAATCTGTACTCGTCACAAGAACCAAATAATGCCCATCCTTTGTCTCATAGGTACCGGCAGGGCTTGAATGACCGCTTAGCCCCGGTGAACGCTCACGCACCTTCCCAAGCTTGTCATATTCTGCAACCAAAAACTCTAACATACGAAACACAGATTCGTAGAGGGCCAAATCCACCATTTGCCCAGTTCCTTCTGGATGTGTATCCCTGTAATACATCGCTGTCACAGTAGCAAACGCCACATAGATGCCAGCAATATAATCAGTGAGAGAAAAGGAAGGGCTGACTGGATGCCGGTCTGGAAACCCTTGAATATATGTAAAGCCGCTAAACGCCGTTGCCGGTGTTCCAAATCCGGCCTTGTCCTTAAATGGACCCGTTTGTCCATAACCTGATACACGAATCATGATTAAACGAGGGTTGATTTCTTTTAACACATCGTACCCAACGCCCCATTTTTCGAGTGTTCCAGGGCGGAAATTTTCAATCAGCACATCGACCTGACCCGCAAGCTTTTTAAAAATGTCCTTTGCTTCTTCTTTGTGCAGATCCAGTGTAAGGGATTTCTTATTCCGCGAGAGACCTGACCATCTAAGTGGTTCCCCATCTGCAAAAGGGCCGACATGCCGCAGCGTATCGCCTTTGCCAGGAATCTCGACTTTGATGACCTCTGCTCCAAAATCCCCTAGAAGCACCGCGCCATAGGGTGCAGCAATCATCGTAGAGACGTCTAATATTTTTATTCCTTCGAGCGGTGTATTCATATTCATTGCTTGACTCCCTTTCATTCATGTGATGAAGGGCTAAAATCATTCCTAATTTTAGCCCTTTTCATCTTTCTGATTGACCTGGAAGGCCCTGATGATTCAAAAGGAGGGCTTACCGGTGCAATTTTTTAATCCTTCGGAAGCTGCCCTTGCGGTGTGTAGAGCCAAATGAGCCATAAAGGTTCATCTCCTGTATTGACATGCTGGTGCGGGACACCGTCAGGAATGAACATAAAATCATTTTGTTTAAAGGACTGCCTTTCTCCATCACAAATGACTTCGCCAGATCCTTTAATCACAAAATCAAATTCCTCTGAACCCGGGTGATTGTGCACTGAACTTGCTTCCCCTGGTTCAAAAATGGTGAGACCCGCCATCATATGTTCTGATCCAACTGTATCCGGTGTAATGGTTTGAAATACCTTTCGAATCATTTGCTCCTCTGGACGATCTAAGCCTAACCATAATGGGTTCCCATCTTGAAACGGATTCAATACTTTAATTTTCATTGTTCATTCCTCCCTCGTTCTGTTTAATTCACGCTGACATGTGAGCGCTTTGAATTTGGTGAATAAATATCATTAATGTTCCAATGTCCATCCGTAGGAACAGGATCATTTTTCATTGCTACATCAATAACGCAAGGATCCTGAGAAGCAATGGCTTCAGCTAAAGCTTCTTTGAATTCAGAAGCAGAGGTGATTTTAATCCCCTTCATTCCATAACCTCTCGCAATGGCAGCAAAATCCGGTGAATAGCTTTCTCCATCTTTTCTGAAAACAGTGCCGTACGTCGTTTCATAGTGCGCCATTTGCAAGCCGGCTATTGTGCCAAACGCACTGTTATTCATCACAATCCACACAACAGGAATGTTCTCTTCAACGGCTGTTGCGAGAACGGATGGATTTTGACCGAAGCCGCCGTCTCCAACGAGTGACACAACGACACGCTCAGGCTGGGCAATCTTCGCCCCAAGTGCGGCAGGGGCTCCAAATCCCATCGTTGCAAAGCCGCCTGGCGTTAAAATGGTTCCTGGCGTGAGCACAGGAAATTGCTGTCCGACCCCATTTTTATTCCAGCCAACATCCGTTGTAATAAAGGCATCTGGCGGCAATACTTCCCGCACTTCCTGCAAAATTCGCTGCGGCTTCATTGGGAAGGATTCATCTTGAATATTCGTCAGATTGCTAGCCTGAAAATCCTTACGATATGCCGCAATTTCCTTTTTCAATTCAGGACGATTCAGTCCTTTTGGCAGCCTTTCTCTCGCCACTCGATTGAGTACAGTTAAGGCTTGCTTAAGATCGGCTACTGCTCCAATTTCAACAGGATAGTTACGTCCAATTTCATTCGGATCAATGTCAATATGAATGAGCTTGGTTGAGGGGAAGCGGAATGTATAATCTGATTCCCACGAGCTCGCATCAGCTTCAGCAAAACGAGTGCCTAAAGCCAATATATAATCCGCTTCTTTGCACTGATCATTGATAAATTTTGTTCCCCAAAACCCTGTCATTCCAAGGGTCATTGGGTGATCATCCGGCATGGCTCCTTTCCCCATTAAAGAATGGGCGACAGGGATACTTAGATGGTCAGAAAATGCCTTTAATTCTTCAGCTGCATCAGCTAATAAAATGCCTCCCCCTACATATAAGAGCGGCCTTTCTGCCTGCAGCAATCGATCTAATATCCGATTGGCCGTTTGATCATCAATAGAAGGTTTTTCAATGGTGTGTGTATGATGGTTGATTTGTTCAAACAGGGACACATCTAGGTCTTTTGAGAACACATCCATTGGAACAGAAATAAGCACCGGGCCAGGACGGCCGCTTTCAGCTAACTGAAATGCTTTTGATAAAATCTCTGGAAATAATTCTGGAATATCGACTCGCCATGCTCTTTTCACAAACGGCCGGTAAATTTCGTATTGAGAGGCATCGGAATGAAGATTGATCTCTTGATGTGGGTGCTTTCCGTAATAATGACTTGGGACATCTCCTGCAATGACAACCATTGGAATGGAATCAAGTGCTGCATTCGCTACCCCTGTTGCCGCATTGGTGAGTCCAGGTCCTAGATGACTGAGCACAACAGCCGTCTGTTTCTTCGCTCGCGCATAACCATCTGCTGCATGTGCCGCTATCTGTTCATGCCTGACATTTACAAATTGAATCGAGCTTTTCTCAAGCGCTGATAAAAAAGCAATATTCGTATGACCGCAGAGACCGAAAATATGCTCGACTCCCCGATTTTCTAAGTACTGAATCACCTGTGTAGAAATATTCTTCTTCATGTTTCTCTCCTCTCACGGTGCAGCTATGAATCTGCTACTCACTTATTCTTTGAAAACACAATCGATAGAACATTGTTCAAATCCTGTATCGCCACTTGCCCGGGAGCTGAGCTTTCTTTCCCTACAGCAAAGGTCATCACAGATCCAAAAAGCCCGCCAATCATTCTTGTAAAAGCCCCGTATTCCCCCATTGCCATCGAAATAACGGGAATTGACAGCTGCTTTTTCGCATGGCTGGTCGCCGAGAGCAGTGTTAATGCATCGTCATAGGAATGCGGCATCACTGCGATCTTTGCGATATCGGCGCCGACTGATTCTGCATTGACCAATAGCTGCACGAGCCGATTCACCTCAGGGGTGCGATTGAAATCGTGATACGACACAATCAAGGTAACGCCATGTCTTTTAGCCGCCTGACTGACTTGCTGTATATGTGTCACATCATGCATCAATTCATAATCAAGAGCGGCCACAAGCTGTGTGGAACAAAGCTCGGCAAGCAGAGAAACCTTCTCAGATTCTGAGAGTGATATCCTTTCGCCTCCCTCCTTTTCAGAACGAATGGTGAATAAAAATGGGATGCCCTTTGCCTTTTCTACCATTCCCTTAAGGGTTTCTATCACTTGATCCTTGTCATGAAGGTGATGAAAAAAATCCGCCCGCCACTCTATCACATCAGGCTTCTTCTCTGTTAACACCTCGACCTCATGAAACAATTCTTCCTTTGTTTGTCCGATGAGCGGCGTACAAATCATTGGCTGACCGCCTGTCTGCACACTTTTTACCTTTTGCTGAAATGCATTCACATCCATACGCCCCTTTCACAGACCATTTGGAAGCACGACCATTTTGGTTTCGGTCATCTCCTCGATGGCGAAACGCGGACCTTCTCTTCCAAGGCCACTTCGTTTAATCCCGCCATAAGGCCAATGATCCAATCTAAAATTCGATGTCCCATTGATGACAACCCCGCCAGTTTCAAGCTCTTTTGCTGCGTGTAATGCCACATCCAGCTGATTCGTAAAGATCCCTGCCTGCAAACCATATCGGCTATCATTTGCTTCTTTAATTGCCTCCTCCAGCTCCTCATAAGGGAGAATGCTGACAACTGGGCCGAACACTTCCTCACAGACGACCTTGGCCTGTTTCGGAGGGTTTAGCAAAATAGCCGGTGTGATGCTCGCTCCGTTTCTTTTCCCCCCGCATAAAAGCTGGGCACCCATGCTCTCTGCTTCTTGTATCCATGCCTCAACACGCTTTGCCGCCTTTACATCAACCATACAGCCGATATCACTCTCACTGGACAGCGGATCTCCAACAACAAGCTGCTCTACTTTTTGTTTTAATACCTCAGTAAACGACGGCATCATTTCCTGGTGGACATAAATTCTTTGAACAGAAATACAGCTTTGACCGGAATTACTAAAGCCTGTTTTGGCACACATGGATGCGGCTTGTTCAATATCTGCATCGTGATGAACAATCGTCGCGCCATTCCCTCCGAGTTCGAGCAGTACCTTTTTTAATCCCGCAGAGGTTGTAATATGTTCGCCTCCGGCAGCCCCGCCGGTAAAAGAGATGAGATTCGTTCTTTCATCAGTGACTAACTGTTTCCCGGCGTCGACCCCGCCAATCACAAGCTGTAAACCAGCCTGAGGAAATCCTGCTTCGAGAAGGAGTTTGACAAATGCTGTGGCAACAGCTGATGTTTGCGGCGCGGGCTTCAAAATGATGACATTCCCTCCCGCAAAGGCCGGACCGACTTTGTGACAAATTAAGTTGAGCGGTGCATTAAAAGGGGTAATCGCCAGCACAACTCCGACTGGTACTTTAAATGTCATGGCCATTGCTCCCTGTCCGCGCGATGATACATTGCCAGGAATGGTCTCACCTATTAATCGATTCGCTTCTTCCGCCGACTGAGCCAGCGTCTCGATTGATCGCGAGACTTCATCTCTTGTATTTTTAAGCGGTTTGCCTAATTCTAGCGAAATCAGTTTTGCAAAATGGTCTTTTTGTTCTTCAAGCAAGGTGGCTGCTTTTGTTAGAAGCTTTGAGCGTTCGATTGCCGATATTCCCGCTATTTGTTTTTTAGCACGCTGCGCACTAGAAAGTGCCTGTTCTATGTCTTCTGATGAGGCAAGATAGGATGTTCCGATCCTTTCTCCTGAGTAAGGATTGATGATATCTGTTTTCACACGACCTGTATCCAGCCACTCGCCGTTTATATATGACAACGCTTTTAAACCACTCAAATTTTTTCTCCCTCCTTCAAGTGCCGCGTTCCATGTCCTGCATAACGAACCAATCTTTCTTCATTCGGACAAGGTCCTTTCACGAGGGCTCCTTTTGTCAGCTCCTCATATGCATGCGCCACGATGCCCATTCCTCTGGATAAGGAAAAAATGCCTTTTGCTGCTTCTGCTGGGATGTTTAATTCACATTGGATGGCAGCAGATACACCATCTATATTCATCGTGATTTTCTTCCCTTTCAGTTGTTCAAGCTCATGTCTAATCGCTTCGGCTAACCGTAAATATGTGCCGCTGATCAGACCTTGCTGGACATATGTGTGACTCAGCTCATATAGACGTCTCACCCTCGGATCATCATCATGAAGCTGATGGCCGATTCCCGGGATTTTTTCCTTGCGATTTAACCATGTTTGACACACTTGCTTTGCCGCAGCCTGTATATCCTTTTGATCATCATAGATCGCTTTAGCCTCGTATAACATACGCATGGCCTTCTCTCCGGCTCCACCATGAATGTCACCTAATAGATTCACCCCTGTTGCAACAGAGGAATTAAACGAAATGCCGCAAGTCACCGCCATTCTAGCTGCTGCAATAGATGGCGCTCTTGGTCCATGGTCCGCACCTGCGACAAGAACACTTTCAAAAAGAGCTGCTTTTGAATCATCCAATAATTCACCAACAAGCAGTAAATAGAGCATTTGTGGATACGACAATTCACCAATCAGTTCTTCAATCGGATACCCTCGTAGTTCAATTGAATTTTTTTGAATATGACTAATCTCAGTCTCCCACCAAGCTCCTCCCTCTTTGTAAATTTCCAGTGCACTTCGATTTTTCATTGTGTCAATCATTCCTTTAGCTTCTTATTTAGAGGTGAATCACCCTTTTATTCCATCCAGTGGAATCTAATTTCACTTTTCGGAATGTGGTTTCATTGTAAGCGCATTCTTTTCGTTCGTCAATTATTTTTTCTGAAAATACTGTCAACAGAAATGAAATTAAGTGAATCGAACTAATTATGTTTGCTATTATTGTTCAAAAAAATCAATATTTAGTTAAATGGACTTAAGTAGATCGTTCTACTAATTTAATGAATTTTTGGTTATTTTGTCAAACCCACTTGAAATTCGACATAAAAAACCTCTCCATCTTCTGGAGAGGTTTCTTTTTTATTTCCACCAGTCATCAAACATGGAAGCGGGTACTTGGCGTTTATGCTCTGATTGAACATAGCGCTTTTCAATCGCTTCTGCTGCTTGATCTGACACTGGTTTTCCTTCTAAGTAATCATCAATTTCATTGTACGTAATGCCGAGTTCTGTTTCATCCGTTTGCTGAGGTTTGTCATCCAGCAGATCGGCTGTTGGTTTCTTTAAATACAGGCGTTCCGGTGCTTCTAGTGCTTCGAGTAGCGCCCGTCCTTGGCGTTTTGTCAAACCTGTGAGCGGAAGAACATCTGCACCGCCATCACCGTACTTCGTGAAGAAGCCGGTTACTGCTTCAGCTGCATGATCTGTACCGATGACAAGCAATCCTTCCTCACCACCGACGGCATATTGCGCGATCATTCTCATGCGAGCTTTGACATTTCCTTTATTAAAGTCAGACAATGGGCCGCCAGTTTCCTTTTGATATTGATCACTGAATGCTGACACGGCAGGTGCAATATCATATTTCCACGACTTGTCTGGCTGAATAAATGATAGGGCGAGCTGTGCATCATCTTCATCCTGCTGCACACCATGCGGAAGGCGTACCGCAATAAAGACCGCATCCTCTTTTCCTTCTTGACGAAGCTCACTGACAGCAAGCTGTGCAAGACGTCCGGCAAGCGTTGAATCCTGCCCACCGCTAATACCGAGAACAAATCCTTTTGCACCGGTTTTTTTCAAGTACTCTTTTAGAAATCCAACCCGTTTTTCGATCTCCTGCTTTGGGTCAATTGAGGGCTGCACATGCAACTCTTGGCTGATCTTTTTCTGCAAACTCATACACTTTTCCTCCTAAGCATCCTCTACATGAAGAGAACAGGTTTTACTCACAATTCATTGATTTAACAACGTTTTTTGAATCTTCATTATACCATGTTTTCATCAAGAACATTTTGTTAGACGTTCCCCTATTTCTTAGATGATCAAACATTCACAAGTGAAAAAGACCATGTCTTTATGGACTGGTCCTTTTCTTTTTTAATCAATTTCTACCCGTATAGATGTACAGCTTGATCCATTACACTTCCCAATATCAGCAGGACATGCAGACACGGCCACAATGAGATCCATTTCAGCCCGCAGGCGAATGTAGTCACCGGGCAGCGATTTTGGCAGCTCGACAGACAACTTTCCTTTTTCATCAATGACTGTATTCATAAAGGCATTAAAAGGATGGTACATATCCTCCTTTGGAATTCCAAAGGGCTCAAAGGCCGTCCGCAAATTGTCGTAGCATGTATGCATGACCTCTAAGTGCGTCCGGCCGTATAAAAGCTGATACATCTCTTGCCGGCAGGCGGGCATGTATAAATCATGGCATTCTACTGTATCTTCAATGATCGTAAACATCGGTTTATATAAATTAGAATAAAGCTTATCGCCTTTTTTCACTTTAGACGAGAACAAACTGTCCATCGTCGCACCTTGGTCAAATTTTTCATAAAAATCTTTTTCATGATAGGCCATCACATCTGCTACTTGCTGGCCTTCGACATCAACCACTCGCATACATTGGCCTTTTCCTAAACGAAAGCCGAGTCTACCCTTTGGTAAAATGACGTGTTCTCCGTTCATCACATGCACTCCTTTCCATGACAGTATGCCCAAAATGTCCCCTTGATCATGTATAAAAAAAAGAGGCGGTCACAAGCTAAAGTCATTGAAACAGAAAGGTGTTGCACTTGCATTGAAAGAAGAACAATCTTTATCTTGGTGGCAGCTTTCTCTCATCGGAGTCGGCTGTACAATTGGCACTGGTTTCTTCCTTGGTTCCAGCATCGCCATTACAAAATCCGGTTATTCCGTCTGCATTTCTTTTTTGCTTGCTGCGGTCGGAACGTATCTCGTCTTTAAACATTTAGCTGCGATGACAGCCGATCATCCTGATAAAGGGTCGTTTTGTTCCTATGCTCGTAAAGCATACGGACGCTGGGCAGGGTTTAGCAATGGCTGGGTGTATTGGTTTGCAGAAATGCTGATTACAGGAAGTCAGTTAACCGCCATTTCTCTATTTACCCGCCACTGGTTTCCTTCTGTTCCGCTTTGGGTGTTTTCTGCGATTTATTCCGCTCTTGCCCTGCTCGTGATTATCATTGGGCTTTCTTCTTTTCAAAAGACAGAAAATGTTCTTGCGGTACTGAAAACAGCGGCGATTTTTCTGTTTATGATTCTTGCGGTGCTTGTGTTATTCGGCATTTTGACAGAACATAAACCGACCCTGCATCTGCCTAACAAGGATCACGAATGGATGCCTCTTGGTCCGCTTGGTCTTTGGAATGGATTGATTTACGCATTTTATGCATTTGGGGGAATTGAAGTCATGGGGCTGATGGCGGTTCATTTAAAGGACCCGAAGGATGCGGCAAAGGCTGGACGTGTCATGCTGATCATTCTAGCAGTCATCTATATCGTCTCGATCGGACTTGCTCTCTTGCTTGTCCCAGTGACAGCCTTTAATGAGAACAGCAGTCCATTTATTACTTCATTAGAGCCGTTTCATTTATCGATCTTTCTTCATATCTTTAATGGCATTTTCATTATTGCTGGTTTTTCGACATTGGTTGCCTCTCTCTATGCGGTCACAACGCTGCTCGGCACAATGTCAGAGCATCAGGATGCACCTGCTTGCTTTAAACAAAAAGATCCATCGCATGTGAGATGGTCTTCGATTATCTTAACTGCTGCTGGCTTAATTGTCTCGATTTTGCTTGCACTCTTTTTGTCCAAACACATCTACGAGCATCTCACAACAGCAGCCGGTCTTACCCTGCTGTACACATGGATTTTTATTCTGTTCTCAAGTAAAAAGCTATCCAAGCCATCCACCCGCCAAACGTGCGAAATGATTCTTGCGCTGCTTTTAATTGGAGCCGCTGTATCAGGCACATTAACAGAGGCAAGTGGACGACCTGGCTTTTTTATCAGCCTTGGGATCATTGCAGTGATTGCCATCATGGTGCTATTTATGAGGAAAAAGTGGAAGCAGGATCAGACCGCATCATAATTTCATCATGTTTTTTAATGCAGTAAATGGACATTTGGCGGAGGCTGGTTTCTCCGCCTCTTCATCTGGGAGAAAGTATTGCTTCCATTCATGATTGGTCGGATCACCGTACCATTTTAATGATGGATGAACACTGACCCCATCATATGCTTTGAGCCGCTTGCGAACGAGCTGGCTCATTTTTTGTCCAAACTTGGTCGATCCATTCAACTTCTCAAACACCCATCTAGGCTGAAATGCCATCAAGAGATAAGGGAAGTGGCGGCTTTTTCTGAGTTTGTGAGCAGGTGTGGAACACAAAATAAAATACGCTTCACCATGGAAGCAATACTCCCATTCATGATGATGAGTATCTAGCGGAATCTCCTCAGGCCATGGTTCTTCATCTTTATGATGCAGCCGTTGAAGCAGCGACCAAAACTGCTGCTCAAACTCTTCAAGCGAACTTTCCCTTAAATCCTGCGGTGTTTCAAAAAAACAGATAAATGAAGCATATTGACCGGTTTCTTTCGCACAGCCTTGATATTCTCTCAGCAGCTGCGCTAATTCATCCACCGCTTTCTCTTCCCTCGGGTCACCAACAAACCCATAGCGTAAATGATCGAGAAAAAATCCCTGTCTTCCGGGTACACAAGGGAATGTATCGGCTTCATCTCCTACCATCTCGCCAAATTGTGTGAAAGCATCCTGCTTCCATTCTTCTAGTGATCGTAGATTTTGATCAAGGCAACTTTTTGCATACAGCTGGGCCATTTCCTTACACCTCGTTTTAGCGTCTTCTCCATAGCCTATGAGGTGCAAATGGCTGTGGTGACTGTCCTTCCACGACTTCCTAGCGTATGACAAGATGGGTTTCCTATGATCAGACTAGTGAAAGTTAATAGAGAGCCTTTCATCATACCTACGATGGATTCTTCATCAAAAAGACGGAATCCATCACCCAATAAATAAGGGCTGCGCAGAAGCTAAACAAATAGACTTTATAGCTGATGAACACAACAAGCCCATAATCAATCCATAAAGCCAAAGCCGAACAAACCACCCATGCCGCAATAAAATAAATCAATAAGTCACGGTTTCGAAACCTCTTAGGATGCCGGTGTAAAACAAGCTGAATCGGTGCAGCAAAAATGACATAAGCGAGCAAAATGAACAGACTGGTCATCTCCACATAACTCAAGCCCACTTCAGGCGGCATGAATAAAAACGTATAAACGAATGTTGCTGTGATGACTGATAAAATCAACATACACACATAGTTGAATACTGGCAAAAACAGTCGCATAGCAGAAGCTCCTTCAATCCATTTTCTATTCCATCATTATTCAAGAATGTGTTATGTCTGTCAATCCTTACAAAAAAACAGACTGAATGTGTCAGTCTGTTTTTCTACCCAATCAACGCCATAATCCCTTGATACCCAAAATAGGCACCGAAACCAAGTAACGATAGACCTGCAAGAACGGATAAGCCATGTAAAACACGTTCACTTAAATAACGCCTAAACGAACTAGCAAGCAGCGCCATACTGAAATCCCAGATCAGCATGCCGATAAAAATAGCCATACTGTACATGAGCATTTGGGAAGCTCCATACTTTTCGATCGTATTGGCTAAGATGCTGCCATAGATGCCAAGCCAAAACAAAATACTGAGCGGATTAGATAGAGAAATGAAAAATCCGGTCATGAACGATTTGCCAATTGATGTGTTTTCGCTGTCCTTTTTCGGACTCTCCTGCAAATTGATTTTACGCAGACTTTCAATGCCGGTATAGGTCAAAACGAAAAAGCCGAACAGCCACAAAAAGGTTTTTACAAGAGGTGCAGTCAAAAGCTGGGCGACACCAAAATAGATGAGAAGCATATAGACAATATCCGCAGCCATAGCCCCCACACCAAAAATCCACGCATGCCAAAATCCACTTTTAATCCCTCTGTCGATTTGGGCTGCATTGACTGGTCCAACAGGCGCTGAAAGTGACAACCCTAAAAAGATATAACCAAAAAACACCGCCACATAGACGTCCTCCTTTTGATGCTGACTTGTACATGTTATTCAAACTTTCTGCGTTTTAGTACAAGTCCTTTGTCATCATTTCAGGTGGAGGCTTAGCGGTCTGCTTTCAGTGCTGACTGCTGCGCATATACCGTTTCTTTTTTCTTAAAACGATTCATTTGAATCGCAGCTGCAAACAGAAGAACAGCTAAGAAAGCAAATACAAAGACGGCACTAGCCGCTCCTGCCCATTCCAGACTAAATCCAATCAAAAAGGACAAGCAGGCTCCGCCTAAGCTCGCGGCTGCAATAAAATAACTTGTCGCCTCATCGATGGCATTTTCAATCATTAAGGCAGACGCTGTCAGTGCGATTGGGAACATGCCAGCTGCGCAAAGGCCGATGAAAAAGATGAGAATCAGCTGCGCGGTAATGTGGGTTGTCAGAGCGAATATCATAAGCAGCAAAATCATCAGTGATGCACTTAGCTTTAAAAAACGCAGCGGATGCAGCTGATCAGCTTTTCTCGCGATCACGGTTCTGCCGATGACGATCGCTGTCCAGAAAGTAGAGACCGCAAAGAGTCCCCAATTTTCTCCCCCTTTTTCCAGCATGATCGACGGCAAAAAATTCGCAAAGTTCGTTTCAATCCCTGCGTAGAAAAAGGCAAAGCAAATCATGATCACCACAATCATTCGATTATTTCGATCAACAAGTAAAGACGGTTTCCGCGTCCCCCCTGTGGAGGGAGCATCCATCTGTCCATGAGGCAGTTTGTTCATAAAAACCAGCCAGAGCATGAGGAAAAATGTCAGCGCACCCACCTGAAATAAAAACACATACTGCCATGTCTGTTCTGTGACAGTCAGCAGAATCACTAGCGGAAATAACAGCGCACCTAATCCAAAAAAGACTTCCATAATACTGATTCGCTTTGCACTATTAGCCATCGAAATGACATACGCACCGGCTGTTGTCTCAAGACTGCCAGCGCCGCTCCCAAGAAAAAAACCTGCCAGCACAAGCGTTGTCCAGCCCGGCACCAATAGCCCCAGCAGAAGTGAGCCGATCATCAGCAAAAGACCCATCGTCAGCACAGCGCCATAGCCTTTTTTTCTCACTAAAATGGGGGATAACAGAACACCTGTCAAAAAACCAATAAACTGAAAAAAAATTAAAGATGATAATTCCCCTGGGCCCTTATCGTAACTAGACAGTAAATAAGGTGTTAAACTGCCAAAAAATACATGAATGGTCCCAATAAAAAAATAAAAGACACAGCCAAAATAAAATACCTTTTTCATCTTTTCACTTCCTCTAAAAAGGAGCGGAGTCATGATATCCTCCGCTCCACCTCTTTAATATGCCTGGGCAGAGACGACTGCCTCTTCCCTTTCAAAGCATGTATTGAGCGCAGTCTGAGCGCGATAACCATCTTCAAAATCAGCGACCTTCATATGAGATGGGTATGGATCAGTATTCACCCAATGCATCAGCTGATCGCGGAATGTATCGGACCATCCGTAAAATTCATTTGGCGGATCTGTCAGCAAAGTTTGCGGCATTTGATGACGCTCCACACACAATCCATCACTGATCTCATATTCGTTTTTCATGTTCGTATGGTATTTGAATACCTTGTCATGACCAACGACTTCTACACTAAATCCACATTCCTCAGGCTGCGTGCTTTTGGATGTGACCAAGTGAAAGAACACTTGATTCTCCATCTGACCGAAAATTTCGGTATGATCATCCACCTGCACCTTTTTCTCTTCTTTTTCCTTTACATGTGTCAGCATCTTGGTATTAAGTGATTCTTTCTTCATGTCACTGCCAAATAAGTACCACAGCATATCAATTAAATGAATACCAAGATCCCCTAATGCACCGCTCGTGCGCAGACTCTCACCGCCGTCTCTCCATGAAAATGTCTTTCTTCTGAGGGCACTGTTTTTCTTAAAATGAGTCCTGACGGTCAAAATGCGGCCTAATTCACCATTGGCAATCAAGTTCTTCAAAATATTCACAAAGGATAAGTAACGATAGTTAAAGCCCATACTGGCTTGAACCTGGAACTGTTTGGCTGTCTCCACCATTTCCTTCGCTTCCTTCAGCGACACAGCCATCGGCTTTTCACATAAAATGGGCTGTCCTGCTCTTAGTGCCTGAAGGGCATGGTCTTTGTGACAAAAATTAGGGGAGGCAATGATCAACCCATCAGATGCATCTGCTAGTGTTTCAATACTTGAATACACACGTCCGCCGTACTGTTTAATGAATCCCTGTGCAACTGACTCGTGCAAATCATAGACACCGGATAACTCTGCACCTTTGATCGTTGATAATGCTCTTGCATGTGCTTTTGCAATATTCCCTGCTCCAACAATTCCAATTTTCTTCATGAATGTGCCTCCTCATGTTTATACATCACTGTTTTCAGTGTTTCATAGATTCCTTTTGCATACCCATGATGACAAATTTGGTGATGGTGCCGTTTGGCTTCGGCTGTCGCATTTTGGACAAGGAAACCATGTGTGACGGATTGAAGCATCCGCAAATCGTTGCCACTATCACCAAAGGCAAAGCCTTGATCTTTCGATAAATCATATTGGTTCAGCATAAAACGGACAATTTCATCCTTCCCTGTTCCGACTGGTAAAAAATCGACATCATAGCAATCCTCAGGATCTCCTGCAAGCGGGTTGCATTTGTTGATATTGACCGCCACGCCTCGCTCTTTAGCCAGTGTTTGGATAAATGATAGATGATGAAGATCTGTCCGTTCATCCTGCTCCTGATAATAGAAATTCTTCTTATACCCTGAGCTGCCCAGCTGCGTTTGCGGCCTAAGGGAAATTCCCTTTTCTCGGATGGTTTCCAGGATGTCTTCGATTTTTTCATCTGAAAAGCCCTGCGCATCCAGCCGCTTCATCCACTCTGCATCTGGCTGTCCAAAATGGGCATCCGACGTATATACAATCTCAGTTCCTAAGTTCGACGCAATGAAATGCGGGAATTGATGAAACCCGCCTTTTTCCATTTTGCTCGTGACAGAATCGAGACTGCTTCCCGTCACCCAGCCCAGCAAGAGCTGTCCCGCTTCACTCTTTTCTGCCACAAAGGCTTCCAGCCGCTTTACATCCTCTCTCTGCTCATCGGTCATTCCGTGAGAATAATAGGTTTCATCAAAATCACAGAAGACGATCCACTTCGGATTTTCCGGCTGATTCAGTAGCTTTTTATTGAATGGAAGACTTGATAACATGATGAACCCCCTCGATGACCTTCTCCTGATCTTGCAGCGGCATACCTGGATACAGCGGCAAGTGAAGTAATTGCTGTGCTGCTTTTTCCGTGTGTGGAAGTGTCGTACGTTTATACTTTTGAGAAACAAGATTTGTTTGATGCTGATGCGATAGAATCGGGTAATAAACATCTGTTTCTATGCCCATTTCCAGCAATTTCGCTGCAAGCTCATCTCGTTCTCCCTTCAGCACTCTAATCGGGAATAGGTGCCAGACATGATCATCTGTCAGCTTCGGAAGCTTCATGTATCCTTCGTCCTCAAGCGTTTGCAGCTGGTCAATGTATCGCTTGGCTAAGTAAAAACGTTTAAAGTTTTGCAATCCTAAATACTTCATTCGTTCGAGTCCGATCGCTGCCTGCAAATTATCAATTTTGGAATTAAAGCCGTAGTCACTGCGTTTGACATTTTTCTTTCCAGCTTCAAAGCCGTGATAGCTGATCTCCATGCATTTTTCCGCTAGGGCCTCATCATTTGTAGCGATGGCTCCTGCCTTTCCGCAGACCCCAAGGTTTTTGTATGGATTAAAGCTGAGAACAAGTCCATCTCCATAAGCGCCAAGGCCGCTGCTGCCAATCGCTTGACAGCCGTCTTCAATGATTTTCAGCCCATGCTGTTTCGCAATCGCCGAAATCTCCTTCATATCCGCTTGCTTTCCATATAAATGAACTGGTAGAATGCATACCGTTTTATCTGTGATATGCTTCTCTATTTCACTCGGTGAGAGGCAGTAGGTTTCAGGATCGATATCGGCATAAACCGGAACAGCCCCAATGGCAAGCACTGCATTTTCTGTTGCAGCAAAGCTATTGGCCGGCAAAATCACCTCGTCTCCTGGATGGACGCCTGCTGATATGAGACTGATCATCAATGCATCTGTTCCACTTGACGTGGCAATGACATATTTTTTCCCTAAGTACTCAGCAATCGCCTTTTCAAACGTCGGAATATATGGCCCTGAAGTAAAACGGCCAGAGCTCAATACTTCCTTCAGCACCAGCATAATATCATCGATTTCATCTTCTGAAATCAGTTTGTCAACTGGCAGAAACGGTATCTTTTTTTCCTTATTTTGTTTATAATGGAAGAGAATTTTTTCCAAACCTGTGCGCTCTATATCTTGCTCAAGGAACGTCACCAGCTTTTCATTTGCTAGATGCTTTTCAACTGAATCGGCCTTTACTTGAACACCTTGATTGATCATATCCAGCAAAGGAAGATAATCCTTGCTTTTACCTGATATCTTCGTCAATATTTGCATTCCATTCCCTCCAATTAATCAATTCCTTTTGTTAATATTTAACTTGTTTCACATTGTAAATGATGTTATCGATTTCAGAACAATAACTTTGTGTAAAGGATTTGTTAATATGTGTACAATTTATGAAATTGCCAAACGCTGCGGGGTTTCAACCACCACCGTTTCCAGAGTGCTAAACCATCACCCATATGTGTCAGAAGAAAAGCGGCAGCTCATTTTACAGGTGATGAAAGAAATGGAATATACACCGAGTTCAGCAGCCCGCACACTAAGGTCACATCAGACAAAAACCATTGCTGTGTCTGTTCCAGCTGTGGATCATCCTTTTTTTGCACAATTGATTAAAGGCATTTCAAAAGAAGCCCTTGATCAAGGATATAAAGCCATCGTGCTTCAGACGTTTTATCAAGAAGCATTGGAGCTTGAAGGGCTTCAATTATTAAAAAGAAAAGAAGTAGATGGGGTCATATTGGGGGCATTAGAAAATCAGTGGGAAAAGATCGAGCCATTTTTAACAAACGGCCCCATTGTCATGGCTAATGAATATCATCAAACAGCAAACATCCCGATTATTGGTTACGATGAACGGGAAGCCGCCTATAAAGCCGTTGACTACTTGATTCGGTCGGGGCGAAAATCGATTGGGTTTTGCTTTGATACAGAAAGCAGTGAAGCGCAGAAACAAAGAAAACAGGGCTATCTTGATGCACTCTCTGCTCACGGTTTGCCGCTGCAAGACGATTGGCTGTTTGGAGAGGCCTTTACCATTGAAGACGGCTTTCGCTTAATGGATGTCATCCATCACATGAAGAAAGCGCCTGATGCCATTTTCACCGGCAATGATCAAGTCGCAGCTGGGCTCATTAAACAGGCCATTTCATATGGCTATCAAATCCCCAAGGATCTAGCGGTCATCGGCTATGACAACCAAGACATATGTGAGGTGACAGCTCCAACGATCACCACAATTGACATACCGATCGTAGAGCTTGGCCAGCGGTCTGTACAGCAAATGATCGCACTCCTGCAAGACCAAAAACCATTACAGCGCGAACATATCCAGCTGCCCACCCGGCTCGTGACAAGAGAATCTACATAAAGAAAAAGACTGAGAGAAATCTCAGTCCTTCAAATTGTTGACAAAGGGCTAAAATGATGTTGATTTTAGCCCTTTGTCTTCTTTTCAGCGTGATAGAAAACCTTTGCAGCCCTAGGAAGGACGAGCACCGGAGCGCAGACCTGACACCGAATGCGAGGGTTTGTCTACACGCTAAAAGACTGAGAGAAATCTCAGTCTTTTTTATACCTATCTATTAACCTATACAAATTGAGCGAGAATGAATGTCCATATACATACAATACCGAGCAGGATGAAGCTGTACTTCACGGTCTTTTTGAAGAGCTCAGATTCTTTCCCTGTTTCTCCAACAGCTGCTGTAGCGATAGCGATTGATTGGGGAGAAATTAATTTCGCCATCACACCACCGGTCGTATTCGCCCCAATTAACAAACCTGCCTGTGAGCCGATTTGAGAAGCAGTGACCGCTTGAAGGTTACCGAATAAGGCGTTGTTACTCACGACAGACCCCGTAATAAACACACCGATCCAGCCAAGCACTGGGCTGACAAGGGGGAACAGATCGCCTGTTTTGGCAAGAGCAAGTCCAATCGCTGAACTTAGTCCAGCAAAGTTGGCAAGGTTGGCAAAGCCCATGACAAAACAAATAGTGAGAACAGGAACCCAAAGCTCTTTCACCGCTGCTTTTAAACAGACAGCGCCTTCTGTTAATGTAATATGTCTGCTAAACAGCCCTGTCAGCATGACCGCAATCAGAATGGCGGTCCCCGTTGCACTGATGACATCAATTTTAAAGATCGCATCAATAGGTGTTTCCGGTTGTGCAATTGGTGGTAATTTCACAATTTGCTGATGTAAAAATGGCATTTTCACTAAAATGGTCGTCCAGTTAAGCGGACCTCCTACAGCAAACAATGCTTTAAATGCTGGCAGACTCCATACCGTAATAACAGCAGTTAAAATATAGAACGGAGACCATGCTTTCAGTATTTCAACGCCGCGATACGTTTGTTTCTGTTCAATATCTGGCGCTCCTTCTTCACGATAAATGTGTTTTGGCTGCCATTTCCGAAGAAATAAAGCCAAAACTCCCATACTTGCCAAGGCAGAAATAATATTGGCAAGCTCAGGTCCCATCGTCACCATTGTGACAGCTTGCAAAATGGCATAGGTTCCACTCACAACAAGTAAGGCTGGCAGAGTTTCTTTGATTCCTTTGAATCCATCTACAATCAGAATGAGGAGGAACGGAATACAGAATGAAATAAACGGGATCGTATATACAAGAGTTTGAGATAACGCAAGCGGCGTCATATTGCCCATTTGCGCCCCTGTAATCACTGGAATGCCCACAGCACCAAATGCACCAGACGCAGCATTGGCAATTAAGCAGAGCATCGCAGCTTTCAGCGGTTTAAACCCAAGCTCTGTTAAGAGAGCGGCACTGATCGCAATCGGTACACCAAACCCAGCAGCTCCCTCTAAAAATGCGTTAAAACTAAAACCAATTAATAAGAGCTGAAGACGTTGATCTTGAGAGATTCCTGCAATACTAGATCGAATGACATCGAACTTACCAGATTTCACAGCAATTTTATAGAGCCATACCGCCATGATGACGATATATCCAATCGGCCACAGCCCATTAGATATACCGAGCAGCACAGCAGATAATGCCTTTTCAACCGGCATATGAAAGAAGAAAACAGCTGTTACAAAACTGACGATTAAGGTAAAACAAGCGGCTAAAACACCTTTTAGCTTAAAAACGGTTAATGCAAGAAGGAAAAACAAGATTGGGAGCATTGCCACCAATGCACTGACGAATTCATTACCAAACGGATCATATATTTGCTGCCACATAGTGATTCATCCTTTTCTGCTCAGATAGGTTGCTTTTGATTGATTAAAAATGAGGAGCCAAAATCTCTTTTAACACATTTACACTGTGTGCAAATTTTTCTTTCTCCGTGTCGTTCAATGCAAGCTCCATTACTTCTGTCGCGCCATTTCGATTCACAAGGGCAGGTACACCAATGTAGACATCTTCTGCTCCGTACTCTCCATCTAAGTAAGTGCTGACAGTTAAAATGCTGTTTTCATTGTGCAGGATCGCTCTTGTAATGCGGGCTAAACTCATTGCTACGCCGTAATAAGTGGCGCCTTTTTTCTCAATGATTTGGTAAGCGGCATGACGGACATTTTCCATGATTTCATCTAAGTCTTCTTGTTTGTATTGATCATTTCTCTTCATTAATTCTGTAATCGGTACACTTCCAATATTTGCATGACTCCAAACAGCAAGCTCTGTATCTCCATGCTCTCCAATGATGTACGCATGCACGTTGTGTGCCGCTGCGTCAAAGTACTCACTGAGCATGTATCTAAATCTTGCCGTATCAAGCGTCGTACCACTGCCAATCACTCGTTCTTTTGGAAGACCACTGAATTTCCAAGTCGCATATGTCAAAATATCGACTGGGTTTGTGGCCACTAAGAAAATGCCATCAAATCCACTTTTCATTACGTTTTCTACAATGCCTTTAAATATATTTAAATTTTTCTCAACAAGGGCAAGTCTTGTTTCACCTGGCTTTTGGTTTGCACCAGCACAGATACAGACGATATCTGCATCCTTACAATCCTCATAATCTCCATACCATGTATTCACAGGATGCGGGGCAAATGCTTTTCCGTGGTTTAAATCCATCACGTCACCCATTGCTTTGTCTTGATTCAAATCGATGACAACCAATTCATCTGTGATTGCTTGATTTATTAATGTAAAGGCATAACTGCTGCCGACGAAACCTGCTCCAATAAGGGCTACTTTGTTTACTTTTTCGTTTGTCATTTATCTCATCCTCCTGAGTAAAACTAGGCTGTTTTCCTTATGTGAAGTATTTCACATTCTTATTGTGCAACATTTCACAAACTTTTGCAAGGGGGCTGCTCAAAAAAAATATGTAGCGAATTTGTGAACACATTTATTGTGCTTTCAAAGCGCTGGCTCCATACATATTTCCACAAGAAAAAAGCTGCCAAACGCTCGTCGGCAGCTTCCTACATATTTAATAAGGTCCCCAGTTGATCATGACCCCGATACAAATAAACACAAGACCGATGACAAACCAAATGAGGGCAAGCGGCACCATAAAACGCAGCCACTTTACATAAGGAATACCACTTGCAGCAAGCACAGCCATCAACACACCGGAAGTCGGATTGATACAGTTGACCACCCCTTCACCAAGCATTACCGCTTCTACAGCTACCTGTCTTGTGATACCCATTAAATCAGCGAGCGGCGCAAGAATTGGGATAAAGACAACGGCTTCTCCTGATCCTGATGAAATCAAAAAGTGAAGAAGCGCACTCGCAATATACATCCCGATCGCACCAACGATTGGACTAAAGCCTGTCAGCATACTCGCCAAGCCGTTGACCACTGTATCAAGCAGCTTCCCGTTTTCTAAAATGACCGAAATACAGCGTGCCATCCCAACAATAAGTGCGCCGTATACAAGGCTTTGGCACCCGATAATAAACGTTTTCGCAATATCATTGGCCGCTAAACCGCCGAGCAGTCCAGCAGCGATAGCCATAAAAATGAACACACCGGCCATTTCCTTATCGGTCCAGCCAAGCTGAAGTGCGCCATATAAGAAACCCCCAAGTGACAATCCGCACACTGCTAAAATCAGCTTATGTCTGCCAGTAAATGCAGGCTTGTCCACAGATTCCGCATCGGCACCGCCAAGTCCCTTAGCAGGAAACCATTGATCGCCAAGAATGCTTCCCTTTTCTTTATTCTTCAGACGTCTTGTATATAAATAGATGTACACAATACTAGAAATAAGAAAACAAAGATAAATAATGACACGCAGGCCAATGCCGGAAAAGATCGGCAGCTCTGCAATCGTTTGTGATAAACCTAATGGAGATGGAGATAAAATCGTTGCGTTAAATCCTGCATAACAGCCGATGTATATGACAGCCGCTCCTGCTACAGCATCCCATTTCAAGGATCGTGCTACAATGATGCCGATTGGAATAAACCCAATGACAGAGTTCACGACAATTCCGGTCGTTCCAAGGACTGAAAATAATCCCCCAACAATACAAATAAACAATAATTGCTTCGTTTGAAACCGGCTGATGACATGGTGAATCATCCCGTTAATAGCACCTGTCTTCTCCAGAATGGCAATGGTTCCGCCCGTAAATAGAATCAGAAAAATAATAGAAGAGGACCCTACCATTCCTTCTTGTATCGCTGTGAAAAAGCCAACTGGACTCACTGGTGATTGATCAATGCGGTGATAGCTGCCAGGAACAGCTGTTGTGATCTCCCCAGATGTCTTTCGGTCAAACTCACCCGCTGGTACAAAATACGTTGCGATTGTACAAATCAGTGCAATCATAAATAAGAGAACATACGCATCCGGCATTTGAAGTTTTCGTTTTTGTTTCTCTGGTGCTGATACTGTCGCTGTTTTCATGTGTCAAAACCCCTTTGTCCCGATCGGAATTTCACTTAATTTTCAGAATAATCAAATGATGTGTTATATTATAAACACTGTTGATATTTAAGAGCAATATTATTTCATTAAAATAATGTTTTGGCAGATTATCTGTCAGCAAGGAGGCTTCTCATGACAACTTTGACAAACGAAATGAAACAAACCGTGACAGACATCTTTGAACACTTGCATGCCCACCCGGAAATCAGCTGGGAAGAAACAGAAACGACCGCTTATATTGAAGATATATTGAAAAAATTGGGCTGCAAAACTCAAACATTTGACGACTGTACAGGGGTGATCGGTGAAATTGGAGAAGGCGCACCAGTGGTCGCTGTGAGAGCTGATATTGATGCACTTTGGCAGGAAGTAGATGGTGAGTTTCAAGCCAATCATTCATGTGGCCACGATGCACACATGACAATGGCTCTTGGCACCTTCATGGCATTAAAGGAAAAAGAACGCCCGAACGGCACGATCCGTTTCATCTTTCAGCCTGCTGAGGAAAGAGGCGGCGGTGCGCTGAAAATGATTGAAAAAGGTGTACTCGCAGATGTCGAATACTTATATGGCGTACATGTGCGCCCAATTCAAGAAACATTAAACGGACGCTGCGCTCCTGCTATTTTGCACGGATCAAGTAATCATTACGTCGGCACCATTATTGGCGAGGAAGCGCACGGGGCACGTCCACATCTTGGCGTCAACGTCATAGAAGTGGCTTCAACCCTCGTGCAGAGACTCGCGCATATCCATGTCGATCCAAGAGTCGCGCATTCTGTCAAAATGACCAATTTACATGCTGGCGGGGGCAGCTCAAACATCATTCCAGGCAAAGCTTCTTTTACATTAGATGTACGGGCGCAAACAAACGAAGTGATGGATGAACTAGAAAAAGAAATTGAAAGAGCGGTTCATTCTGTAGCGGATGCCTTTGGCTCTTCCATTACACTTTCAACAGACCATCGTCTGCCTGCCGCCACCTTAAATGAAGAAGCTGTCCAGATCATGTCTCATGCAATTGAACAGGTTTTAGGAAAAGAGCAGCTTGATCCCCCGATCGTCACAACAGGTGGAGAGGACTTTCACTTTTATGCAGCAAAGCTTCCGCATATCAAATCCACGATGCTCGGTTTAGGCTGTGATTTAAAGCCCGGTCTTCATCATCCGTATATGACCTTCGACCGCTCTGCTATCTTTACTGGCATTGAGATTTTGACTGAGGCTGTCTATCAAACACTCCAGCAGCATTCATCATAAAAATAAAAAAGCCACCCGCCTTCTCTACATGGCGGGTGGTCTGCTTTATTATGCATTCAGATCTGTCATAGCTGGAACATTGATTTCTTTCACGCAAGATACCCTTGATAAATGAATCACACATCTCGCAAGCTCCACAATATCCTGGACAGGGATTCTCGTTTCATCATATAGAGTGATGGCCTTTTCGGCTCCATCCTCATACGGAACCTCCGCAGCCAGCTCTCCTGGATTGATACAGGTGACGGATATTTTATCTTTCCTCACATGCTCTCTCAGTGCATTCACAATTCCGCGCAGGCCAAATTTAGATGCAACAAACGAGACCTGCGGCAGGTTTGTATGATCGAGTCCGGCCGTTGAGCCAATCACGATGATTTTCCCATTCTCTGATTTCCTTACGTGCGGAAGCAGTGCCTGGATGTATGTAATGGTTGAGGTGACATTTACATTGATTAAATGTGCAATATCCTCTGGCTGATCGTGATCAAAGGAATAATCGTCTTCAAAGCCTCGTTTTTCCCATAAACCGACGTTATAGATGAGTACATCAATCGTCTTGTTCTCAAGTGCTTCAAGCATATAAGGGATATGCGTTTGGCTTGATAAGTCGATTTTCAGCCAAATTCTATGTACACCGTCATCTATGTTCAAACTGCTTGGTTCACTTCGCGACACAATCCAAACTGTATCTCCACTTGAAGGAAGACCCTTTACAAAAGCATCTCCTAATCCTTGACTTGCACCGAATATGATATAGTTTTTACTCATAGCTCCTCCTTCTATGGCACACATACTGAAAGCGTTTTATACCTATATCATACAGATTCTAAGAGACCGGCGCCCCTTTTATGCTCGTCTTCACTTATTGATTGGCGCGGCTACTGGATTTCCTTTAATTCGACTGGTAATGCACGTGCCTCTATAAAGCTTATGACCATTTCTGTAAAAAGTTCTTTCTTTTCAAAAGTAAATGTATGCCCAATACCGGGAACAACGACGCCTGTTGCCTTCGGATGTGAATTCGTTATTTTTTTTGCTGACCGTTTCATAATTCCTTTTTCTTTTTCTCCCACCGTGACAAGAATGCGTGCCTTCGCTTGCTGAAACGTGTCTGGGAGCTTGTAATGGAGGTTTTCTTGAAACATCGTAAGAAGGGTTTTCTTTTGCAGATGTTTCGATTCCGCCGCATAATGATGCAGTACATGTTGCGGGAGCCCCATCTTTTCGGCTTGGAGCTGGATAAACCAGTCTTTCTTTAATAATGGATACGTCAGTGGCAAGAGGGGTCTCACCATGAAATGGAGCCATGGCAAAGGCATCACAAGGGCGCTATTGATGACGGCTATGTCTACGATATCTGGCTCTCTTGATAACACATCAACGGCAATCTGCGCACCTAAAGAAAATCCAATCAGAATCACTTGACGGCCATTCGCATTTTCCTTGATCCATGAGATGACTTCACGGGTGCTTTCATTCATTGAAAATATCTGTTCTTTTGCTCTTGTCCCGTGTCCAATGAGATCAGGGGCAAAGCATTCATACGTGTCCTTCAATATTTCAACCTGCTCCTGCCACATCCAGCTGCTTACTCCTCCACCATGCAAAAAAATCATGATTGACTTATCCATCGCCCGACAACTCCATCCTTCTATATAAGAAAAAAGCAGCCGCTTTTTGAGCAGACTGCTTTTTCAACATGCTCCCTTCTATTATAAGGGAATCACTATATCATTGACTATTTTTTCAAATCCTCAATGGAGTTTACGTTCTTCATATATGTCGGGACAACTAGCCCCATTCGAAGACCTTTCATACTTGTACCAAGGTCATCATATTTTCCTTTAAACTTCGCTGCATACGTTTTATGCGTATTTGGCAGCCAAGCAGATAATGATGCATCCGCACTTCCGGTTGCAATTGCTGTCCACATCGGACCTGCTTCAACCTGAGTCAAAGTTACTTTAAAGCCGAGTTCACGCAATACTTCTGCTGCAACATTGGTACTTGCAATCTCACTATCCCATGCAACGTAAGCAAGATTGACTTTTCCACCATTCGACTTTTTCACGCCTTTTGTCCATTTCGCTACTTGGTCTTTATGTTTTTTCACATATTTTATGGCGGCATCCTTTGGTTTCACACCATCTTGGATATCCATCATGACTTCACCCATGTCATCTTGAGACCATTTAAACTGACTAAGCATTTTAGCTGCTTCCGGCTGATCCTTCGCAAAGCCTTTACGTGAAATCGTATGAATTTCTTCCGCTTCACCGTAAGATTTTTTTGGATCATCTAAATATTTTAAATCATAGCGGGAAAACATCCAGTGTGGATTCCAGCCAGTGATAATGATTGGCTTTTTACGGTCGTAAGATTTTTTGAGCGTTGCCGTCATGGCTGCACTTGATGCAGACACAACCGTCCAATCCTCTAAGCCATAATCCTTTTTGGCCTGATCGGTTAGGGCCATAATACCTGAACCCGGATCAATCCCAATAATCGTTTTATTGACCTGCTGTGCTGCACTTGCATTTGAATCCAATTGTGCACCACAAGCGGCTAGTAAAAAGACGAGCAGGGCGGTCATCCCAATGTAGAGAGACTTTTTCCACATTAAGCATTCCCCCTGGTTTTTTTCGTTTTAATGTTTTGTGTAATACGGTCAAGTGTAATCGCCACAATAACAATGGCAATACCTGCTTCAAAACCAATACCTGTTTTCAGCTGCGTTACCGCACTATATACTTCTGAACCAAGTCCTGGTGCACCTACCATTGCCGCAATCACGACCATGGATAGAGCCAGCATGATACTTTGGTTAATACCAGCTAAGATGGTTTTTGTTGCAAGTGGAAGCTGAACTTTGAATAAACGCTGGAATGTCGTTGAACCAAATGCTTCGGTAGCTTCAATTAAATCAGCCGGTACTTGTTTAATACCGAGAATGGTCATACGAATCGTTGGCGGCATGGAGAAAATAACCGATGCCACAACCCCAGGAACAACCCCAATATTAAAGAAGAAGATCGCTGGTAATAGATAAACGAATGCAGGCATTGTCTGCATTAAATCTAAAATAGGTGTCACAATTTTACGCACAGTTTCCTTCTGTGATGCCCAAATACCGATCGGAACCCCGATCACAATGGAAATGACCACAGCGGTCAAAACGAGTGCAAGTGTTTGAAGCATTGGATGCCAGTAGCCTAAATAGTCGATCAGTAAAAATCCAATAAGTGTGAAAAGAGCAACTCCTCTTGTACTGATCCACCAAGCAATACCGGCAAAGATAAGGGTTAAAATAATGGATGGAATGACGCCAAGTGCTGCTACAATCCCATTTACTGTTCCTGCTAATCCATTTGTGATGCCATCAAAGAAACCACCAAACGTTAATGTTAACCAGTCAACAAATTGATCGATATATTCCGCAAACGGAATTCTAGGTAAATCACTCATACTAAACATCTTATTCTACCTCCTGTGCAGAAGGCTCTTGTGCTTTAATTTCCTCTAGCTTGTTAGAAGACATGTTGATATACTCATCATTTCCTGATAATGCACCAATCAATGCACCTCTGACCACAATGCCCTTCATTCTGTTTTTCTCATCAACAACTGCAATTGGAATGTTTGCCGCATCAGACACTGCATCAAAGATTTCTGTTAAATACGTTGATTCCAACACTGTCGTAAATTCTTTATCGAGAACCGTTTCAAGTGACGCTCCCGTTTCTGCTGCCTTTTTCGCTGCTTGGGCAGAAATGACACCTAATAAATGCTTTTTCTTATCTACTGCATAGATAGACGAAATCCCTAAGTTTTTCATGAGCGTAAGCGCAACACGTGCCCCTTTATCGATCTGAACTGTTTCTGCACGTTTCATAATATGACCAGCGGTTAATACTTTAGAAAGGTCAACATCTTCAACGAAGCGTTCAACATATTCATTCGATGGGTTCATCAGAATTTCTTCTGGTGTTCCAATTTGAACGATATTTCCGTCCTTCATGAGTACAATGCGGTCACCAATACGAAGCGCCTCATCTAAATCATGGGTAATGAAAATGATCGTTTTTCCTACAGATGTATGAAGCTCAAGCAATTCATCCTGCATATCTTTACGAATTAATGGATCTAGTGCGCTGAATGCTTCATCCATTAATAAAATGTCAGGGTCATTTGCTAACGCACGTGCCAATCCAACACGCTGCTGCATACCACCACTTAATTGATTTGGATATTGCTCTTCAAAGCCTTCAAGTCCAACAAGCTTTAAAGATTCAAGCGCTTTTGGTCTGCGCTCTTCTTTATCGACACCTTGCAATTCAAGACCATACTCAGTGTTCTCAAGAATTGTACGGTGCGGGAACAATGCGAAGTTTTGGAAAACCATGCTGATCTTTTTGCGTCTGACTTCACGCAATTGATCCTTTGACATATTTGTTATCATATCCCCATCAATATATATTTCACCGGAGGTTGGTTCGATTAACCTGTTTAGCATCCGCACAAGTGTGGACTTTCCGCTCCCTGATAGCCCCATGATGACAAATATCTCGCCGTCATATACATCAAAATTTGCTCGATTGACACCAACAGTTGCGCCGGTCTCTTTTAGGATTTCTCTTTTTGTTTTCCCTTTTTCAAGCATTTGAGATGCTTTTTTAGCATTTTTACCGAAAATTTTAGATACATTATTTATCTTGATTTTGATATTTCTCTCTTCAGAATTCATATTTTCCCTCCAAATTAGCATCTTTATAACCGTAACATAAGCGTTATGATGCGAACAATCTTTAGAATTCGCTTATTTCCCCACAATATGTATGAATTCCATATAGAGGTCTGGTCATTAGAGTTTATACGCCGTATTACTCGTAAATCCTATAGAATGCTTCATAAACTACATATTTTACGGGGTATTTCCTCTCATCAGACAATATTTTACTGGAAATTCCTAATTGTGCTAAAAAATAAGTCGAATCCTCGTCATAGCGGTTTTTTGAATCATGGGCGAACCATTCCCCTGAACAGGATTTACCCGAAAATGGTCACATAAAAACCTTTTTTCTCAAATTTTATTTAAATTCATAAAAAAACTGCCTGAAACTTTAGTTACAGACAGCTTGTTTTTTTAGGACTCTAGGGCAGCCCGCTTAATATTATCTTGAAGCTCAAGCATACGTTTTGTTCCATCTTCGCGTAATCGCTTGTTCTCTTCTTCAATCTGTTTCGTCTCTTTCATCCCTTGTACAATTGTATTAAAGGAAGATTCGATCGTTTCAATATCGATGCTTGGACGGCCAGATAATTTAGCAATCTCCACACTTTGACTTGAAATGTTTTCAGCATTTCGTTTCAGCATTTCATTTGTTCTTCTATCCAGCTCACTCATAGAATCAGCCACAAGCTTTTGTCTCTTCGCTGTAACAGCTTGAATGATCCCATTTTTGAAAATTGGAATCGTGATGATGAAGGCAGAGTTGATTTTACCGATTAATTTCGTATTCCCGCGCTGAAGCAAACGGATTTGCGGTGCCGTTTGAAGCGCCACCATTCGTGCCATATCAAGGTCATACACACGCTCTTCAAGCGCTTGAATGCCATTACGAAGCGTATCAAGCTCCATTTGTGCCAGCTGGTTTCCACTAGCTGCTTTTTCTTCATATGAAGGAACCAATTGCTTTAATTCTTCGATTTTCATTTGACCGGCTACGACATACTTTTCTAGCTCCAAATAGTATTGAATGTTATGCTCATACATTTCTTCAAGCGTCACAGTCGATTTGGTCATTTCATCTTTATATTTACTAATTTCCACATTAATTTTTTCAATTTCTGCACCGAGCGTTTGATATTTACTGAAAATCTTTTCGATCATACTGCCGCCGCGCTTAAAGATTTTTGACAACAAACCACCCTTCGGTTCGTCAAAATCATTTTTATCAAAGCGATCCATAATCTTACCAAGCTGCGTCAGCATTGTTCCTGAGTCAGTGACGCTTGTTGAACGCATCATTGAAAGGATACGGTCAGAGAACTTAGAGATTTCAACGGCCGGCTGTTTTCCGTATTCAAGCAGTTCCAGCTGATTTTTCGCATCTATTTGTCTCGCAATATTTTGCACTTCTGGTTCATTGCGAAGCTGAACGCGAATATCGTCTGCCTTCTCAATCGTGATTTCCTCTTTATCAATTGAAATGATGTCATTTCCGTTTGTATTTGTCATAAGCTTTGATCTCCTTATCGGTTTTTAATGGATTGAAATAACTTTCTAACGATGGACGGCTCTTTAAACTCCTGGTTCATGACCATCTCATCAAGCCAATGGGTATCAAATAATTGGTCATCGATATACCGTTCGATACACTGATATCCCGCCGGATGATATACGAAAAGATCCACACCCATTTCATTTAGGAAAATCAGGGCGGCCGCATCAGAACGAGTCAGCTCACCATTATATTCCGTATGGTATAAAATCACTTTCGGTACGGTTTGTGCGTAATCAAAGGTTTGAATCAGTTCAATGATATCCTGGCTTAAATGCAGAACCTGCTTGAATAAATAAATACGGACATCTAATTCGGTTTCATTGCCTTCTTTTAATAGCTTCGGATGCTGACAGATTCGAGATATCGCCTCTGCAATCGCACGCTGCGTACCCTCATATAGATGAGAAAACTGCCACACATTGCTTTTCATTAATAAGTCAGGATCAATCTCTCCAGTAGAAGAAAGTGCATGCTGATAATGAAATTGATAATTCGATGTCACTTCTTTCGTAAAAGGAAAATGGCGAATGGTCTTCGTCTCTTTCCCTTCCATTAACGTATGGATGCGATCCCAGTATTCACGCTTGTCTCGTGTGACACCCATCATTTTCGCAAAGAGATTTGGAATCTGTATCGTGTCCCGGTCTGCTTTGAAATTGGGGCGGATAAAGGATCGTTCCTTTGCGATTAAAAACAGCTCATCATACGTTGTCTTCAGCGTAATAGAATGAGGAGTATGATCTCTGAATTGCCACGGCTTATAGAGCATTGAATCTTCCGTGTGAAGCACCTCTTCAAGCTCTCTTGTCGAGCGGTACGCCACCGTTGATTTCCTCTCAGGCCTTTCAGTAGGGAACGGCTCAAGCTTTGAAGTCCCCGGGTACTGATCAATAAAAGTCAGCTTTTCTTCTGGATCTAATTCGCGGAACGAATCCTCGCCTTCTGGATGAAATAGCACAACATCACAGCCAATCAGCATGACATAGTAAAGAAAATAAAGCTGACTTTTATTCGCCTCTCCATACCAAATGACAGCCGGCATTTTTTCTTCGATATTGACTTCCTTCAGCCATGGACCTAGATGGTTATTTGAAAACTTCACGACATCCAGCAGAACCCGGCGGAAATCAGGATGCTGAAATCCACCTTCATGCATCTGCTTGAAATGCTCAAACACCTTGATCAATGAAAGACGAATATGCCGGTTCATTACAGGGTTTGGATGGCGTACAATCAGCTGTTCACCATCTAAAAAAGCCACAAAGCGATTCACGGACAATCCCTTTTCTTCTTGGTTAATCAAATGAATGCGCTGCAGCGCTTGAAAATGCTCTGGCTCAATATGACGATTGAGCGTTTCACTTAAAATATGCATGCCGTCTGTTTCGTATAATTCATGTAAATAAATAAAATAATCGGTTGCATCATGCGGAGTTCCAAGGACCCGGGCGGCGAGACGCGGCAAGGACAACGTATGCTCGTCCTTTACATAACCGTCTCTTTCAGGGAGCGGCTTTTTCAGCACGTTTTTCCAGGCTTCCTGCTCCGCCCGTGTATGGGTGACATTGATTTCTTTATAACTCACGCCGCTCCTTCCTTTCTCCTATATTTTCTCGAAAGCTACTACTATCATATCATTCAGCCTTCTACTTCTGCTATCGAATCGAAGGCTTTTTTGCGTTCATCATCTGCTCGATGACACAAGCGGTGATTTCATCTGCTGCGGCCATGCCAGATGCTGCTGTCGGCTCAAGGTCTGGGTCAAAGCCGAGAACTTCTCCATGCCTTGGGGCAAAGCCCATATCTGATTGACGAATGAGCCCCGCATCTAACAGAGAATCACCCGCACCATAGACGTATTCTAGCTGCAGCCTGTCCTTTAGAAAAGCAACAGCATCCCACTTATTAAGCGGCTGTGGAATAAAATAAAGCTTCCGTCCCTGAAGAGAAACCTGCCATCCTCTCTCCTCACCCCACAGCTTCAATTCAGTAAGTGGAATGTGAGATAGATACTCCTCTTTCATAATCAAATAAAGGAATCTTCCCTCTGCTGTACGGGTACGCTTCACCCATGCCGCAACTGGAAGCTCGGAGATCGCCCTCAGCATCTCTCTGACTGGCATACACTCCCTAAGTCTCTCATCAACAATGGCCTGCCAATCCTCAAGCGGCTTGCCATGATGAAGAATACAGCCCCCGTTTGTTGTGACAGCATACTCCGGTATAAGCTCTTGCTCAAAGAAGGTGATTCGTTCATACTGTGCGGTTGTTCTTGTCGTCACTGGAATGAACCAGCCTGATTGATGAATCGTCTGCAAAGATTTTTTCGTTTCAACAGACATATAGGAAAGCGGCCGTTCGTCCAGCACCTCAACTAAATCATACTCTCCTTCATACGCATACTGGTCAAGCACTCGATGTGAGTAAATCAGCGTCCGGTCTAAATCACTGGCAAATGCAAATGTCTTCATGACGTTTGCTCCAGCGGGCGAATTAACCCACAGCACGTGTAGGACATATTGGCATATTCAATGACAGGAACCCCTCTGTCCTCAGCCAAAAGCAAAATATGCTTCAGCTTTTCCTGAGATCCAGGCTGAATCAAGATTTTCCAAGGGATTCTTCTAAGCAGCACGCGGGTCGTCTCACCAACTCCCGGCTTAATCAAATGGGTATTTTCAATTTGAAACTCCTGACCGATTGCTTCAATGGATGCCATTCCCCGCCAATCTGCCGGCGTTCCCTGCGAGAGTATGGTTTCTGCTTTCTCTTGTACATTTGGTCCGAGGCTGGAAAATGCTTGTTCAATTGTATCCACATATAGATTGGACACATCCTCATCAAGCAGCTCTTTATAATACTTTGCCCCATGGAAATCATCGGCATTGATCCAGCGGTTGTTTAGTACCGTACGACTGACAAGCCCTGATACCGTCGAATTTAGGCAGGCACTTGGAATGAGAAAGTCCTCTCTCGTTCCGTATACATGTGTACAATAGCCGGGGTCTGCCAGCACAGCCAGTTCACTCGAGAGACGTACACCATACTTTTTTTCAAAATCAAGAACAGCTTTTTGGAGCTCTTTCGAAATCGCCCCTTTTCCAGTCCATCCATCGATAAAAGCAATTTCAAAACCTGGATGTTCTTTCAGCATATAATGCAGTGCATTCTCGTCTATTCCGCGGTCGCGAATAATAGAGATGCTGTAATGAGGCAGATCGACACCATACGTCTTTCGAATATATCGTTTGATCAGCACCCCGATCGGTGTCCCCGCACGCGCCAAACTGCAAAGCACGGTTTGGAAGCCTCGCTTTTTCACAATCTGTTCTGCTACAACAGCTACTGCTTCTGCTACCTTTTCCTTACTTTCTTCAAGAGATTGATAGAATAAAGTCATATAAGATGCCGTTGGTTTGTACTCAATTGGCAGCATTTCTGAATAATGCGCACCGCTCTGAATCGAACGCTCCCGCTCCTCTGTACTTTTCTCCATCTCAATAGAGGATAAATCTTTGAGTAAGAAGGTTACATCCTGCTCTGGATAGCTCCCCATCTTTGTATACACATTAGCCATTCACCTTCACCTCGTCTGATAAAGTCACAATATGCACATGCTTCACATGCCGCTCAGCAAATAAGTGAACAAGCGGAAGCAATGACTCCTGAGAGACCTTTTTCTCAAAAAAGAGAAATACATCATCATATTCACCTTTTGGAATGTTGTACACGTAGTGCTGAATTCGGGCATCCTCTGGATTCATAAAGGTAAACCCATTTTGGACAGCGTATCCATCCTTTTCGACTGGGTGAATAGGGCTTCTCGTTGTTGAATGAAAGAGAACACCTTGCCCCATGTGTGCAGACAGTCTCATTGGCACATACATCAGCTCACCTGTCCCTAAGCAGAGTGTTTGTTTTCCTTTGCGTTCCTGCCGCAGCTTCAATCCCGCTTCAGCAGCTGCTTGGTCGAGCGCTTCCGTATCTGCTGCATTTAAACCAAAACGGCCCGTTTCATGTATATATGGCGAATGACCAGCCGAATTTGCTGCATGAGAAAGTGAATATGGCACCTGCTTAAAGAAAGATTGAAGAGAGTGAAAAGAGAGACTTGGCTGCTTCTCTTGCTCCGCAATCTCATACGAATAAGCTGGCTCATCGAGCGTCTTGCCTCGAAAAATCATCTGCCCTTTTAATAAAGACAATGATGTGATGTGAATTCCAAGCTCCTCTTCAAGCTGGCACATGGCTTTCTCATGCTCCTCCGTCCGCCAGTCCAAAATGGAAAGAATGGTATAAGAATGCCTTGGATACTTTGCGTGAAGGTCACGAATGATGTTGATATTGGTACGGCCTGTCGTGACTTCATCATCTACTAACACGATGGGGCGGTCTGTGCGAAGTAATGCTTCGTCTGCATAACAAAGCTGATCTGTTGCATGCGAATGTTCTTCTTCAAATACCAATGACGGGTCAAGATCCAGCAGCTGTTCACGTGTCGTATGAATGTATGATGCGCCTTCTATCACATCATACACACCATGTCCAAGGGCTGTTGCCGTTTCCGCAAAGCCGATGACGACAGGCACATTGCCAGCTGAAAGCTTTTCTTCTTTGAGTGTTTCATAGGCTGCCGTTAACACCGTGTGATCATCCGTCTTGAGTGCCTCGACGATAAAATCTTGGTGCAGGGGCGTCTTTCCCGTTTGCTCTTTGGCATATGCCATCGCTAAAAGACCCGAGACAAGGAGCGGTTTTACTGGATGAACAGGAATATGCTTTCCAAGCACCCTACTAACGAATAAAAAGGCTCTTTTTTTGTTCACCCTTGCCGCCATCTCAAAAAGATGCTCTTTTTCCAGCTGGAGCTCACCCTCTTTGAGGTCAAGCTCAACCTCCATATGTTCCAAGATGTTCAGCGTATGCCGCTTCTGATTCTGTGAGTATGTCGATATAGCTTCTATTTTCATGAAACACCCCGTAAATGTCTGACTTAATTAAAATGTGCTCTGCCCACCTGTAATGGGGCTTCGTTTCATTCATCTTATTAGAGAAAGCACTCTTCATCACGCCAACTGTGCCGTCGGCATGTTCCAGAATGCTTAATGCATCCAAGTACTCTTCCTTTGTCACAACGTACATGCTTTGCACTGGCTTGAGATGTGTTGGATGGATCACTGTCTTTCCATGTATGCCGTTGGCTACATCGAGTCTTGTCTCTTTGAGTAAACCTTGTACGTCATCGAATTCAGATAAGGACAGCTCACCGCCCTTAGAAAGCGCACGGATGAAAGGTTTTTGTTCCTTTCTTGCAGGGCCAAAATGCTCCCATACAGCACCTGATACAACAAAGGAACGGCCAAAATAATTGATAATATCTGTGATCAAATCAGCAATCAATCTGATTTCATAGATGGTGGTGTCGCGATCACGGCGAATGCCATGTAGGCCGCAAAGATCCGTTGCCCCAATACGAATATTCAAAATATATTCTTCATCATTCAGCATGATCTGCTTTAACTCAGACAGCACCGTATATCTTGTTTCTTTTTCTAATAAATCGGGTGTTTCCAAAATGGGCATACCGTACAGCGTTGTCTTCGTTTGTGCGGACGCCTGTTTCAAGCTGTCCAAATAATCCTTCGCATTATGAATAGAACACTTTGGAAATACAAAGCCCGTCAATAAACGAAGAGATGGACCAAGCAAATCTGCCATTTTCAGCAGCTGCTCCGGCGAACGAACCCGAATAAATAAAAGCGGTATTTTTTCAGCCGTTTCAGGTGTATGCGTCAATTTGTCCGACAGTTTGGCGAGTTGTACCACTAGATTCTGTTCAGCCAGTTCCACTTCTTGATCACCGATGGCATCCTCTAAACAAAATACAACAGAGCAAAGCGCTTCATATTTCTGCGACAGCAGCATGTCTGCTATATCCTGTCTTGTCGCAGGCATATACAAAGTAGCACCTAATGCATGCGCAAGTACGTGCCTTGGCGTCATCAAATGCATCGCCCCCGGCCGTTTGAAGAAAATATCGTGCTGCCTCGCCTCTGATAAAAACTGAAAATACCGCATGCTGTGCCACCTCCTGTTGTTGAGAGAAAATCGAACAAATGACTTGATGATTCAAAAAAGGATGGAGCCGCTAATCAACTCCATTCCTTTTTGATCGTCCTATTCTTCTTTTGAAGCCGCAGCTTCGTTTGTCACTTCTTGATGTTTCTTCTTATTGATCTTATGAACAATAAACGTTCCGATAAATGCTAGGATAATAATCGCAAAGAATACAAGATGCGGGATTTCAATGTGAGCAGCACTCAAGCCCATTTTGATCGCAATGATCCCGATGAGAATAAACGCTGTATTCTCGAGCTCTGGGATACGATCAATGAGAACAAGGAATAACTGCGCGACTGTACGCATCATGAGAATTCCAAGCATTCCGCCTAATAGTAGAATCCATACTTCCTCAGATACAGCAAATGCTGCAAGAATACTATCAACCGAGAAGGCAAGGTCCATAATTTCAACAGAAATAACGGTTGCCCAGAACACACCAAAGACACGAACCATCCAGCCTTCTTTTTTCAGTTCCTTCGCTTCATCATCGCCGTCACCTAACCAGAAGTGCTTAATCACAAGCCATGCTAAGTAAGCAGCTCCGAGGACCTTAATCCACCAGAACTTAATAAGCAGCATCCCTACGCCAATGAATAGAAAACGGAAGAAATAAGCGCCAATTAATCCGTAGGTTAATGCCTTTTTACGCTGCTTTTCTGGTAAATGTTTCACCATCACAGCTAATACAAGTGCGTTATCTGCTGATAACAATCCTTCAAGCACGACAAGAGTCCCAATAAGCCCCCAAGAGACAGGGTCTGTTAATACCTCTGCCCACATATGCCAATCAAAAAACGAGGCATATGTATCCAACATATGTTTCAAAATGTCCAACTGGTTTTCCTCCTATAAGTGTAGAAGCATCAGCAGGCTTTCGCCTGCTGCTATTCTTGATCGCTGTTTCTTTCTCACTTAGGAAAAGGCCCTCATATGAGCTTTTGACAGCATCTCTTGAATTGATTTGTTTCTCTTATTTACACTTCTAACCCATAATTTTGACAAAGAGCTGCAAGTCCGCCAGAGAATCCGCTTCCGATCGCGTTAAACTTCCAATCACTTCCGTGGCGGTACAATTCACATACCACAACAGCTGTTTCAATTGAGAAGTCTTCGCCTAAATCGAAGCGAATCAATTCTTCCCCGCCCTCTTCATTTACAACACGAACAAATGCATTAGAGACTTGTCCAAAATTCTGGCTGCGCGCCTCTGCATCATGGATCGTAACTGTAATTCCGATACGATCAATGTTAGCAGGAATTTTCGAGAAATCAACGAGAATTTGCTCGTCATCTCCATCTCCTTCACCCGTACGGTTATCACCTGTATGAGTGACACTGCCGCTCGGATGCTGAAGGTTATTATAGAATACAAAATCTGTATCTTGCTGACAACGATTGTTTGCATCCACCAAGAAAGCCGAAGCGTCCAAATCAAATTCGGCTCCGCCAGAATATTTATTCGTATCCCAGCCAAGACCGATCATCACTTTCGTCAGCCCTGGGTTGGTTTTGGTTAAATCGACACGTTGTCCTTTTGAAAGCTGAATCGCCATATTCGTATCTCTCCTGTCTTTGAAAATAGGAAGTTATCGTTATCCGATATCTAAGCCGAAGTCCGTTGCAATGCGGGCAAGACCGCCTTGATAGCCTGATCCGACAGCTGAGAATTTCCATTCCCCGCCATGACGGTATAATTCACCTACAATAATGGCTGTCTCAATTGAGAAATCCTCTGCCAAATCGTAGCGAATGAGTTCTTCATTCGATGCTGCATTTAAAATACGTACATATGCGTTAGACACTTGTCCGAAATTTTGACTGCGCGCTTCTGCATCATGAATTGTAATGACAAATGAAATCTTCTCAATACTTGCTGGTACAGCTGCAAGGTCAACATTGACCTGCTCGTCATCTCCGTCCCCTTCGCCAGTGCGGTTATCGCCTGTATGTACGACACTTCCGCCTCCGCCAGTTGTTTGATTGTAAAAGACAAAGTCAGATGGAGAGCTTGCTTTACCTGCCGCATCTAAAAGGAAAACACTTGCGTCTAGATCAAAGTCATGTCCGCCGTCATACTTATTGACGTCCCAGCCAAGACCGACGACTACTTTTGTTAAACCCGGATTCGTTTTTGTTAAATCAATTTTTTGACCTTTCGCTAAAGAAATTCCCACTAGGAACCTCTCCCTTCTGTTTAAATATAGTTTCTCGTAATATCGGCAAGCTTCGCATCATTTGTACCATTTCCAAGCGCCGCAAACTTCCACTCATTCTCATGGCGATAAAGTTCTCCGACGATTAACGAAGTTTTTCCTGCATAGTCATCTTTTAAATTATATTTCACTAATTCTTGATTGTTAGAACGATCAACGATGCGAATGTAAGCATTTTGAATCATACCAAAGTGTTGGTTTCTTCTAAGGGCATCATAAATGTTGACGACAAACACCAATTTGTTCACATTGCCCGGCACCTTGCTCAAGTTGACGAGGACTTGTTCATCATCTCCGTCTCCTTCACCAGTCAGGTTGTCACCTGTATGCTCCACACTGCCGCATTTGCTTTTTAGGTTGCCAAAATAAATCAAATCTTTATTTTCCGTAAACTTATCATTTTTCAGCATGAGCACTGAAGCATCACAATCAACATCAGCGCCGCCTCCGCCGCCAAACAGCTTTCCTAAAAATCCGCCGCCTTGTGAGACAGGGTCCCAGCCAAGTCCAACAAGAATATTTGTTAGCCCTGTTTTCCCTTTTGTTAAATCAATACGTTGACCTTTTTCTAATGTAATCGCCAAATCAATCACTCCTCCAGCATAATAAAAATCTATTTATTAAGCGATGGACCCTATTAAAATCATCATACATGAAAATTCGACAAAATTCATGAAATGACATTGGAGCCTCTTACTCTTTTTTCTATTTACTAGTATATACGATCTATGTTCAAGATAGGTTTCAAACACTTTATATTTTTTTAACGAAAGATGCACATTGGAAATGGTTCATGTCGTTAATGAAGTGTTTCATGTGAAACATTGTCGAAAAATCACGGTGAACAGCTCTTGCTGATAAGGAGCGTATTGATGTGGTTTCATATGTTGATATAGAAAGATAAAAGCAAGGGATCAAAGGATAAACCCTTTCGTTTCCTTCCATCCATGGATTTCTTTATACTTATATTCAGCATGTTGATGAAAGGATGTTGATGATGCCATCACTTCATATATTAGATCAAGTCGCCATTCCTAAAGGTCAGTCTGCTCAGGAGACATTGATTCATACAACGCAGCTGGCCCAGCTGGCTGAAACGCTTGGGTATGAGCGCTATTGGTTCGCTGAACACCACAGCACAAGGGGGCTCGCTAGTACAGCGCCTGAAATATTAATGGCTCATATTGCGGCTCATACAACGACCTTGCGTACCGGATCTGGCGGTATTTTACTTCCTCAGTACAGTCCTTTTAAAGTAGCAGAGGTCACGCGGCAGCTTGAAGCCCTTTATCCTGGACGGATTGAGATTGGTGTCGGCAAATCTCCGGGCGGGATCGAAAGGACGAGACTCGCTTTGACGGACGGCGTGCATAAAGATCTGTCTCAGTTTGACCGCCAGCTGAAGGACCTTCTTTTTTACTTATCAGACAGCCTGCCTTCTGGTCATCCGCATGCAGGCGTGAAAGCTGCTCCGCTTGTTGATGCTCATCCGCCAGTTTGGCTGCTCGGACTTGGAGAAAATAGTGCCGTGCAGGCGGCGGAGCTTGGAATCAACTATATTTTTGGCCACTTTATCCATCCTGCACGCGGCACACAAGCATTTGAGACGTATCGATCACACTTTTCTCCATCTGTCTTTTCTAGGCAGCCACAATCTATGTTTGCCGTCTTTGTCATCTGCGGTGAAACAGATGAAGAAGCAGACAGGATCGCCAGCAGTACAGATTTATGGCTGCTTCGTGTTGAAAAAGGACTGGACAGCCGAGTTCCTTCTATAGAAGAAGCAAATGCGTATCACTACACCACACAGGAGAAGAAAAAAGTGCTGCAAAACCGCCATCGGATGATTGTCGGCTCGAAGAAAACGGTGAAAGAGCAACTACAGACCTTGATGGACCGCTATCAAACGGATGACATCATGATTCTGAACAATTCCTTTGATCCGATCGAAAAACAACGTTCCTTCAAGCGAATAGCAGAATTATTTTGAAGCCAGCTTTTCAGGCTTCTTTTTTACATTGTCATAAAAAATGGGAAATGTAACATCAAGATGTCAAAATCCTTCCGTCTGTCATCTGATCGCAAATGTGTCTTCTAATCGTTAGCGAACTGTAAACGCATAAGTGGTGTACCTTTTATATAGTAGAGGTACATATTCAATGAACGGTTTACGACGCTGAGAAAGAAGGAGATGACAGACATGAAAAAGAGACTCGATTGGGTTGATGCAGCTAAAGGAATTGGCATTCTGCTCGTGGTCATGGCGCATGTGCCCATTCCAGATTCGCTCAAGCAATTCATTTACTCTTTTCATATGCCGCTTTTCTTTTTACTATCAGGCATGATGTTTCGATCATCCTCATCCCCTGCTCTGTCATTTATTCAGAAAAAGACCAAAAGCTTACTCTTGCCCTATCTCTATTTCTCCATCATTACGTATGTATTTTGGTTCTCAGTTACCCGTTTTTTTGCATTCAAGGGACAAACGGATATTGATCCTTTCGTTCCGTTTACAGGTATTTTCATATCCAATGCAGATGAAGCAAGACTCACACATAACCCAGCGATTTGGTTTTTAACGACGCTCTTTTTAGTGGAAATTTTATTTTTCTTTATGCATCGTCTTTCAAAAGGAAAACCCGCTGCCGTGATCTTGCTGACTGTTCTTTGCGGAGGTGCTGGATATGCCTCTACCTTGCTTTTAGATCAAAGTCTTCCTTGGAACGCCAATGTCGCCTTGACGGCTGTTGTGTTTTATTCGATTGGATTTTTAGCAAAGCAGTGGTTTGTGGAATTAAAAACAGATCCAACTCTTCTTTTATGTACAGGTCTGCTTGTGCTAACGGCTTACATGCAGAGCTTTAATTCACGGATCGATATGCGCGTCAACGACTACGGTGATCTCTTTATTTTCTATGCATGTGCTCTGCTCGGTTCAGCTGCCGTGATTTATTTAAGCTTTAAATTGAAAACATCCCCTATTTTGACGTATCTAGGACGTAATTCTATTGTCATTCTTGTCTTGCAGTTTGCCGGCATCGATATCATGAAAGCATTTGTTTTTTATGGACTTGGTATCAATATTGCTGATACAGCGCAGCTCTCTTGGACACTTTTTTACACGATCGGCACATTGCTGCTCATGGTGCCATGCATCTCCTTCCTGAGCAAATACCCGATGCTGCTCGGCAAAACAGCCAAAGCCGCACAACGCTACGAACAAAAAACATCCGCCGGCTGAACAGGCGGATGTTTTTTGAATTAATCATTGATTTGAGAAGGATAAAGTGTCATTCCACCATCCACAAATAAGGTGGTGCCTGTGATATACGCCGCTTCCTTAGAAACGAGGAATGCAGCAGCGGCCCCAATCTCCTTCGGTTCACCAAAGGTTCTCATCGGAATTTTCTCAAGCTGCTTTTGTTTTTTCAATTCATCCTGTAAATCATCATTCGATTCGGTTGCCATGGTACCCGGCGCAATCGCGTTGATTCGAATACCTGCTTCGGCATAATCAAGAGCCAGCGTCTTCGTCATCATATTCATTCCGCCTTTTGAAGTGGAATAATGAACATTGAACGGGCGCGGAATTTCCTGATGGACACTGGAAATATTTAAAATAGACCCTTTGATGTCATGCTCCATCATATAGGCGAGCGCAGCCTTTGCGCCTAAAAATGCACCTGTTATGTTCACATCGATGACGTTTTGCCATTGCTCCAGCGTCATCTCATGCGGCAGCGCTTCTTCGCCGTTGAAGCCTGAATTATTGACGAATACATCTACTGTACCGAAATGCTCCAGTGCTGTATCCATGATGGCTTGGATGCCTTCCTCTTTGGAGACATCTGCGTGTACTTTCACCGCCCCACCTCCATGCTTCTGAATGGCTTGTACGGTCTCTTCAGCTCCATCTTCATCGCCTTTATAGTTCACAACCACATTCATTTCCTCTTGTCCAAACCGCAATGCGATCGCTTGTCCAATTCCTTTTGAAGAGCCTGTGACAATGGCTGTTTTCCCTTTTAAATCTTGATACATCTTCATTTCCTCCATTCACGTGCTTCATCTTGCTGATACACAATGGTTACCCATTTTGGAAAAAACAAAAACACAACCCTCTGCATTCGTACTCTAAGAGGGTTGTGCGTTTCATCAAGCTAAAAGGTGTTATAAACATTTTCACACGTTTCGGCGGTTGGCTGATAAAAGCAATGCGACTTATACCTTGCCACAAACGGCTGATTGTACCAAGTCGCCGGACAATCGCCAGGCGGTTTAAAATACCAAAGACTGAATTTTGCCGGCCAAAAACGTTCTCCGTTAATATTTCTCCGCGCAAGTGTTTTTTCCGTTTCTCGTGCTCGTTGATAAAAGTAACCATGCGTGACCGCTTCGAATGCATGCTCCTGATAAATCATTTGTGGAATCGTACGCAGCCCTTTAAAGTCAGAGCAGTTGGCACGCAAACGATTGATGCCCACGTTTCCTACGAGCAGCATCCCTCGCCTCCCTTCACCTTCTGCCTCCGCTCTCAGCAGTCTGGCCATTAAATCAATATCAGAGCTTGTCGCTCTTACCACTGCCATACATCCACCTCCAGTTCGTTTCTCTTTTATTTTATGTAGCGTTTCTGTGTAGATGACTGCCATTTTGACATGAAAAAGCACGTTCAGTGTCGGCAGCCTGTCTAAATTTGCTGGACATGTGTCTCGCTGCCAACAACACTCAAACCAAGTGACCATATACATAACAGGAAGAAATATTCATTACTATATACTCATTTACAAGTCATAAAAATCCTTCTAATTGCGACATCATCTTCAAAAACAGTCATTTGAACCTATTCAATAATCCGACTCAAAACCTTAAAATATAAAATGTTGAGTTTCTACAGGAGATATCAAATAATAAATTACAAGTTTCTCCTCTCAACTTAGTGTCATTTTTACTACTTGAAGCCAATCAACCTCGGAAACGCACTGAGGTATTGACAGTACTTTCGCTTCATTCTACAGTAAAAAACATACAGTATTTTTCTTTTTGTGCAAAAAGAATGATATGAACTACAGCTTTTCAATGAAATTCACCATAAACCCGAGGAGGAAAACACGCCATGTTTAAAAAGAAATTATCCCTGTTTCTTCTGATCTTGTGTGTAACTGTTGTCGCTGCTGCTTGTAGTGGTGGAAAAGACAAAACAGCTGCGAAAGAAAACGATACCAAAAAATCTCTTGATGCAGCAGAGGTAAAGGTAGAAAGTGCTGAGTACACATTACCACCTCAATACGATACATCTGTACAGGATGATCAGTATGTACTAAAAGTGAATGTATCTGTAAAAAATATCAGCAAAGAGCCTCTCAATGTTGATAAAAGCAACTTCACACTTTACCAAGATGACGCACAGGTATCTACAATCTCTCCAGATGACTACAACGAAGTATTATCATCAAGCTCTTTAAATGCAGACAAAGTGACAAAAGGCGGTCTTTTCTTTGTTGTTGACAAAGACAAGGACTACCAGCTTGTTTACACAGAGCCAGGAAGCGGATCGAAAAAAGATGACAAAACACTAGAATTCGATATTAAAGGAAAAGACTTAATGAAAAAAGCAGATACACTACAAGCATCTGCAAAAGCTCTTTCTTCTTATATTGATGTGATGATTTTTGGTAAGAAAAACGATGATTTCGAAAAACTAACAGGTGATAACAAATCCACTGTTGTGAACGAATTTGATAAATCATTCAAACAAGGTTACATCACTTCATCAGGTATTTCTTCTAGCTCAGCGAAGGACGAAAACCTTGATAAGCTTTTAAAAGCAGTAAAAGAAACATTAGCTGAAAAATCAAAAGTTTCAACAAAAACAAAATCCATCAGTGGTGATAAAGCTGTCGTGACTGTGACTCTGACACCAATCGATGCAAGTCCGCTTGTTGATCGTTTGAAAGAGAAAGCAACTGAGTTCTACAGCAAAAACCGTTCAGCGTCTTACGATGAAGCGCAAAAATACTTACTATCAATTTACCCAGATGAGTTTAAAAAATTAGGACCATCATCTTCTGAAGAAACAGTAGAAGTCAACATGAAGAAAAATGATATCGACCAATGGAAACTTGATTTGAACGACTACAAAACAAGCTCATTAGTTGAGAAATTCATCAAGAACTAAAGAAAAACCCCCGATTCCGGGGGTTTTTTGTTAATTTATTTCGGTTGTTTCCTATATTTGATTCCGAAATACAGACAAGAAAGCAAGAAAATCGCCAGCCACACCCACTGAATGTCCACCATAAATATAGTAATGGCTGCTACTATTAATATAGTGAGATCGAGCTTTTTTCATAACGAGAATATTTCATGAAGAAGAATTCCCCTTTTCAGCTTCATATTCTTTAATGATTTCAATTGGATCAATCACATCTTCCTCTTGTACGTATTCCTCTACATAAGGAGTTGTTAATTTTTCAAACCTTTGCTCATCGTCTACTAAAGCAATATAAACATCATATCCCTCATAATCAGAAGGGAATAACGTTGCAGTAGAACTACCGGTTTCTAAAGCCTTGTCTATTGCATTTTTTAATTCTAATAAACCTACCCTGTTTCCCAAAATAAAGGCTTCAAAATGGTGTGTTTGCTGATCATATATATTACATAGTCCTAACACATCATCGTCATCTGTTTGATAAGACATACCCGAACTTCTTTCTTTGGTAAAATGAGGATAATTATATCATTTCCTCTTCCATCATGCTATCGCAAGCCTCTTTTATATGTATCTCTGAATATAAAAAAACTTGCAGAATATATCTGCAAGTTTTTCTTTATTTTGCAAGCATCCATTTCTCTTTCATAAACAAGCTTCTGACGATGACAAACAGGATAACGACTGCCAAGGCCGAGGAACCGAGTGTCAGGGTGATGGACATTGGATCAATGATCCCAAACATCAGTTGCTTACACAGCGCATGAATATTCAGGAATGGGATGGCAAAGTAATACGTATCTAGCTGCGTAGCACCTGCTCTCATAGTAAAGAACATTGGGAGCACACCGAGTGTAATGATCATGGACATGTACGACTGTGCTTCTTTCACTGAGCCCGATATCACGCTGAGCAGCAGTTCAATCATGGATACCATGAAGGAGAAGATGATTAACGCCGCAAACATGACGCCGATAATGCTCCACATTTGATCACCAAAGTTCAGAGCCTGCTTCAGCTTTTCTGTAAAGAGCAAAGTGGATAGAAGCAGCATGCCGATCGCCACAATCCCACTTAAAATACCGAACATAGAGACAGCGAGCCATTTTCCGATGAGAATCTGTAGTCTGCTGGCCGGTGTCAGGAATAAGGCTTCAATTGATTTTCGGTCTTTTTCACCTGCTACAATATCAAGCGCAGCCGGCAAAGCTCCTGAGATCACGGAGGTTACCAAAATCATCGGAAGGAGAATCGACAACAGCATAGCGGTCACTCCGTTTTCCCCTTCATCACCTTCTTCTACATCAACGGACTGCACTTCAAACGGATGAATAACGGACGTATCGATTTGATCCGCTGCTAAACGCTTCTCGACCACCTGGTTTTGATACTGCTCCAGCAATGATTGCAGCATTTGAACTGTGATCACCGAATCATCATCTGTCGTATATCCGTGAATTTTAATGGCGAATGGCTTTTGATGCTTGAGCATATCGCCAGCCTCTTTCGGCATTTCTAGGTAAGCATTTGCCTCCCCATCCTTGACGGCTTGCTGCGGATCATCAAATGTTTCAAGGTGTAGGTTTTTCACCTCTTTGATCATTTGGTTCATTTCGGCTGGAAGCTGTTCATTGATGGCGACTGTATAGGCTTTATCCCCTGGATCTGCAATCATGCTTTCATAAAAGAACACCAGTCCAAGCATGGTCAAAAGAGGAATCAGTACGGTTAAGAGCAACGTTTTTCGATCCCTTAGCGCATCTGTCATTTCTTTCAAAAAGACGGTTTTCCACATTATGAAATCCCCCTAGCGAGCTTCGACATAAAGATATAGTTCAAGTCTTCACTTTGTTCCTGTGCATATAATTCTGGAAGTGTCCCTTTGTAAACAAGCTCTCCTTGATGAATCATCATGACACTATCACAAAGCTGGCTGACTTCTTCCATGATATGGCTTGAAAAGAGGATCGTTTTATTTTGCTGCTTGAGCTGATGGATAAAATCTCTGAAAATATTACTCGACGTGATATCTAAGCCTGTTGTCGGCTCATCAAATAAAATAATGTCAGGATCATGAATTAACGTTCTGGCAATCGCCACCTTTTGTTTCATTCCTCTTGAGAATCCTTTCACCTTGCGATCCATGTATTGTCTCATCCCAAAACGCTTTGCCAAATCCTCTATTCTTGCTTTGATTTCATGCTGATCTAAGCCATATAATTTGCCAAAGTATTCAAGGTTTTCTCTTGCCGTCAAACGATCGTAAAGCCCCGTCTCTCCGCCAAACAAGACACCAATTCGCTTTTTCACTTCTGTTGCTTCTTTCACTGTATCAAAGCCTGCGACAGTGACTGTTCCGTGTGTAGGCTCTAATAATGTGGCTACGGCGCGCAATAATGTTGTTTTTCCTGCACCATTTTCTCCTAGGATGCCAACGACTTCCCCTTCCTTCACGGAGAACGTCATGTGTTTCATCGCTTTTACGACTTTTTTCTTATCTTTAAACCAGCAGCTGCAATCGCTGAGAGTAATCATTTGGTTCGCCCCTTTCAACTTTCTAAGTCTATGATAGAAAAAATAACGCTTGCCTGATATAAAAATGTCGCGAAACGTCCTTTTTCTGTCTTGAAATGATCTATTTCAAAAAAACAAATGGTAAAATAGACAAATAATAAGAATAGTCATAGGTGATTTTTATGATAAAAGTAGGTCTCGTCGACGATTACCGAGTAGATTTAGAAAAGCTGCACGCCATTGTAGGCAGGATGGAGGCTGTGGACATCGTCTTTGTCACGCAGTCAGCAGAGGATGCATATGAGAAGGTCAAAAAAGGAGACATTGATCTGCTGTTTGCTGACATTGAAATGCCTGGAATGTCCGGCTATGAATTAGCGGACCTCATTCACTCTCACGCACTGAATGTCGATGTGGTCTTTGTGACAGGAAACAGTGGATATGCAGTTCATGCGTTTGATTTGAATGTACATGATTATATTATGAAGCCCTACCAAGCTGATCGAATTGCCAAATGCTTAGAGCGTTATATGTCCACCAAGCAGGAGAAAAGCATTCATGGACGGCTTCTCATTAAACAGCAGTCAGATATTCATGTGCTGCAGAAAAAGGATGTCATTTTTGTTGAGCGAACGGGTCGGTCAACAACTATCGTGACAACGACAGGAGATATCCAGACCTATCAGACATTAAATGAGCTAAAGGGCGATCTGGCTGAAAAGGATTTTATCCGCTCCCACCGATCGTTTATCATTAATATTCATTACATTAAGAATTTCTCGGCGTATGCTAAAAATTCGTATATCGTGTCTTTTGAAGGTACAGATAAAAAAGCCATGATGACCAAGCAGCAATTAGAATTCTTTAAGAAATACTATTTTTAAGGAGAACGAACGTGAACGCTTTCTATCTTGGATTTCGCATTTATGCCCTCATATGGTTAGGTCTTGCGTTTCATGCGGCTGCTGAAGCCCTTCTGCCGCTATCATCCATTGTGTTGTGGCTTCTTACCTTTTGCGCGGTGTGTGTTTATACATTTTTCATGTACAAAAGATTTTTGCCTCATACGAGCGGTTATGTGATATTAGGCGCTTTTATACTCATCACCTGCACAGGCCTTTTGCTGTTTCTAACGCAACAGAATGGGCTGAGCTGTCTTTTGGCGCTCATCATGATGGTGACAGTCGACATCCTCTCATTGAAGGTCATGCAGACAGAGAAACAGTTAAATGGGCGGCTTCAAGAGCTCATAAAAGCAGAATCAAGAACCAACGAATTACTTCTTGAGCTGCGCAGTAAACATCATGAAACAGCCAGACATTTAAATGCCTTTTCCGCGTCGAAAGACGAGCATGAGATCAAAGATTTGATTCAGCAATACGTCAAACATTTCCCATGGATGAAAGGAGAAAATGCATATTTAGCCTCAACCCTACATCCCTTTTTGGAGCGGGCTGAGAAAGAGGACATTGCACTTTCACTAGACCTTCAAGCACCCTTTTCATCGCTTCCTTTTTCAAAGGCGGATCAGGTTAGTTTTACTGGCAACCTGCTTGATAATGCTCTAGATGCAGCGATTGAAGCGAAGCAAGCCGGAAAAGAGGGCAGCATTTCGGTCACGACCTCTATTCGGAGCGGACTATTTTTAATCCATTGTGAAAACAGCACAAAAGGTATGGAAAAACACGTGTTAGATCATTTATTCAAAACTTTTGGCCGTTCGACAAAAGGCGGCGATCATCAAGGCATGGGGACGTATATCATTCAACAGCTTGTTCAAAAGGCAGACGGTACACTTGATTTCACTTACCGTTCTCCAAATTTGCGGCTCGTCATCAAAATCCCTCTCACCATGTCATAAAAAAAAGGTGCATAGCTGCACCTTTTTTTAGTGTTACGAGAAGATTTTATCGATTTGATTGATTTCCTCTTCTGTTAGTTGAACATCGTTTGTTTTTAGGTTTTGCAGCACTTGGTCTGCTCGTTTGGCCCCTGGAATAATAGCATCAATGCCATCCTGCGCTAAGAGCCATGCGAGTGCGACGTGTGCTGTTTCTGCATTCTTTGATTGAGCAATGGCTTTCAGCTTGTCTACTTTTTCGAGATTTGAAAGGAATGCATCGCCTTGGAAAAGGGGGTCCTTTGCTCGAATATCATCAAATGTCGCATCTTTTGTAAATTTCCCGGTCAACAAGCCTGATGCCAATGGGAAATAAGGAATAAAGGAGATCCCATGCTCGACGCAGTATGGAAGAAGATCCTGCTCTGCCTGACGTTTCAGCAGAGAATACTCCGATTGAAGCACGTCTAAGTAGCCATCTCGGTTAAAGGCTTGAAGCTGTTCAAAATCAAGGTTTGATGCACCGATTGCCCTGATTTTCCCTTCATCCTTCAATTCCTTTAATGTGCCTGCTACTTCTTCGAGCGGCGTGTGTCCATCCGGGAAATGCATATAGTACAAGTCAATATAATCAGTTTGCAGTCGTTTCAGGCTATTTTCGACCTGCCCTCTTAAGAAATCACGGCTGTTATCAAGTTCAATTTGGCCATTTACTTCCTTATGAGCTCCTTTTGTCGCAAGGACAAGCTTTTCTCTGCCGCCTCTTTTGGCAATGATCTCACCGATTAATTCCTCTGAACGGCCCAGCCCATAAATAAAAGCAGAATCTAAGAAATTGACACCTTGATCAAGAGCCGTCTCCACAAGCTCCCGTCCAGCATCCTCACTAAGATTCGGGAATAAATTATGCCCACCTACTGCATTCGTACCAAGCCCTATCGGATTTACCTGCAAATCAGTTCGTCCAAGCGTTACCTTTTTCAAAAGCTCATCTCCCTTATCTACATAATCATCCTTATTTTCCCACGAATCATTTCCAACATTCAAGTATACCGCTCTCTAAAATCAACCTGCAGGTGGACGCCGCGAAAATAGAAGATGCGTATGATGAAGATAGACTAAAACGAAAAGGAGATCTTGTCATGACCATTCAAATTGTCATCATTATGATTATTCTGCTTTTAAGAACAGGCAAGGAAAAAGAAATCCGCCCCATCAGGCTTCTCATAGGACCGCTCATTTTATTAGGCACTCTCTCTTATTCCTTGACCCAGCATATTGAAATCACGGCGATGAGCCTGCTTGCAATGATGGTCTTTGCACTCGCAGGTTTTGCAATCGGGCTATGGAGAGGTAAACTATACAAAGTAACATATGATCAACAGTCGGGACGTATCACCGCCGCCAGCTCACTCTATGGAACACTTTTTTTCATCGGAATCATCCTTATCCGGATGACAGTAGGCTCAATTGTACAGGATGGCGGTCATTCCTTGATCATTTTCGCAAATGGCCTGACATTCCTTCCAATCGGCAGTATGATCGGCTTACGTTTTATTCTTTTAAAAAGATATATGAACATCAAGGCATCTGCTGCTATTAACTGACAGACAGGAGTTTTTGATATGAACCTTCAGCAGCCACTCAAGCTTTTAGGTCAAATAAGGCGAAAATTCGTATTAGGCCTTGTATTGACCTATATGTATATTCAAATGTATGAGTCCCTTTCAATAGGCGAATTGGTGTTTCGCACCTTCGTCTATTTGGTGTTTCTCCTTTGTCTTTTTCCAAAAAGCAAGCTGTCACCTAAAAAGCAATTTTCTATGCTCCTCTTGATGTGGATTCTGACACATCTCTTGTGGCTAGTGACAGGTCAGATTCAAGACAGTATTGGACTGACCTTTTTTATGATCGGATTTATCGCTTTTCGTTTTTCAGAGGCGCATCATCCCTATCTATTTGCTATCATCTTTTTCACCAGTGGGGTCAGCTATTATATAAACAATTTTTCTTGGAACATGGTGATCACTCTCCCGCTATTCCAGCTGCTTGTGTATACACTTGTTTTGATTTCTAGAATGCGTCGGCGTGAACAGGAATTAAAGGAAGAACACTTCGGAGAACTGCAATTGGTTCACAAGGAATTATCAGAAGCCCATGAACAATTGAAAAAGGCGCATATGGAGCTTGAAGAAGCGACCGTTCAGTCACTCCAATTTGCAGTGCTGGAGGAACGAAGCAGAATTGCACGTGACCTGCATGACAGTATCGGTCACCAATTAACCTCAATGATTGTCCAGCTGCAGTCTTTGCCCTACCGTTTAAAGCAGGAAGAACCAGAGCAGATGGCGCAGACGTTTCAGGAGCTGATCCATATTTCTAAAAATTGTCTCACCGAAGTTCGTTCTGTGGTTCATCATATGGCGTCAGATGATGCAGGTCTCGGACTTGCCGGACTTCGCAGCCTCATCAAGCAAGGAGAGATATCGGGTGAGCTTGACATTCACTTTCATACAGAGCAGCTTACGTATAAAAAATGGCCGCTCTCCGTATCTGAACTTCTTTACCGCATTTTACAAGAAGCCATCACCAATACAATTCGCCATGCCAAGGCGACCGCGATGACCATTACACTATCTAACGACCAGCATGAGCTGATGATGAACATTGAAGACGATGGATATTTGACCAGCGAAAAAGATATTTCATTTGGCTTTGGGCTGTCAGGCATGAAGGCACGGTGTGACGCAGCAGGCGGTTCCCTCAAGACGTCTATACGCGAGCCGCACGGCTTCTGTATTCATATTCAAATTCCTATCAAGGAGGACTTCAAGGCATGACAAACCCTATTAAGATTGGCATTATTGATGATCAGCCGCTGATCCGCCAAGGATTTCGTTATATTGCAAGCGCCCAAGAGGATATTGACGTCATATGGGAGGCGTCAGACGGTCAGGAGGCGGTTGACCTTTGCTCGATCAACACACCAGACGTACTGCTGATGGATGTACAAATGCCTGGAATGGATGGCATCACAGCAACAGAGCACATTTTAAAAAAGCATTCAGATGTAAAAGTTGTGATTCTCACGACCTTTGATACGGAAGAATACGTCTTTGACGGAATTCGTGCAGGGGCAGTCGGTTATTTGCTGAAGGATACAATGCCCGAGGAATTAATTGAGGCCATCCGCACCGCCTTTGCTGGTGAATCTGTCTTTCGAACGGCAGCCTCTGAGCACATGATGGCACGAGCTCTTCAGCAAGCAAGTGATACACATCACACTCATCTGCTTCACGAATCATTCACAGAACGTGAACGCGATGTATTACAGCAAATGGCCTATGGCTTAAAGAATGAAGACATTGCTGATCAATTATTTATCAGCAAAAGTACGGTAAAAACGCATGTGCACCGTATTTTACAAAAGCTCAATGCACAAGACCGTACACAGGCTGTCGTCTTCGCCATCCGGCACCGCCTCGTGAAATAAAAACTACCTTCACTTCAAGATTTTTATACAAAAAACATTTAAAACCTAAAACAAATCTATAAATTAAAACTTTTTAACTAGTATATTGTGCTTATTTAATTCCTTATTTTATAGGTGATTGTGTTAAAAACTATCAAAAATAGGGACTAAAACCTATTCCTCATCATGAATGAATTTCGATAGAATGAATAGTGCAAATCGTCATTAGGATATTTTCCCCTTTAACACCCGAATATACCAATCTATCTGTTTCTTTTTTCATAGTCAGATAGCGGGAAAGAAATGACGAAAGAAAAGCAAAGGAGCTTCAACTGTGAATCTTAAAAAAATAAGTGCACTCCTCATGATTTCATTCGTGATGATCATCTCTGCAGCCTGCCAGAGCTCAGCCAAATCAACCGACGCTGATCAAAAGTCAACAAAAACAGCAGAGGTAAAAGTCAATAGCTACGAATATACGTTACCAGAAGACTCAACAACTACCCTAAGAGACAATGAATTGGTACTAAAAGTCAACCTGACGATCACAAACAAAGGTGACAAAGCCCTTTCATTATATAACTCTGACTTCTCCCTTTATCAGGACGATGCCAAAGTATCTGATTTAAAATTCTACGGCAGCAAAGACCGTCTTGACCTTGGTTCATTGAACAAAGGCAAGTCACTTTCAGGAGCTCTTTATTTCCTAGTAGACAAAGGGAAAAAATATCAGTTCGTCTATCAGGACAGCATCAAGAAAAACAGTGATTCCATCCAAATCGACCTAGATGGAAACAAAATACTCGATTCAGCAAAAAAGCTGGATAACCCAGCAAAAGCGTTATCCGCTTATACCGATATTATTGTTTTTGATAAAAAGAACGATGAATTCGCAGATTTAACGGGTGACAACCAATCGGATGTCGTCAATAAATACCATGAGATGTTTGTAAAAGACTTCAAAAGAAGTGCAGGAATATACGGAAATGAAGTGAGTGACCGAGATATTCTGTCGATGTACAAACGCATTCAAAACACCATGAAGGATAAAGCGAAAGTAGAAACAAGTGTGAAAACCATCTCTGATGACGAAGCAAAGGTTGTCGCTCAAGTAACAGGCATTGATGCTTCTAACTTAAAAGACAAGCTAGACAAGCAAAGAGACGAGTTTTACAACGGGAAAATCCGTTCTAAAGAAGAATTGTATAAAAAAAGCTTAAACATGTACGCATCTGAATTCGAAAAACTTCCTCCCGTTTCCAGCCCAGCTGAATATGAAGTGAAAATGAAACGTAATGGGGATGGTCAATGGAAAATTGACCTCAATGATTATAATACAGAGCAGTACATGAGCGGTTTTATTAAAACGAGATAATCTAAAAAAAGACGCTGGCCTCTGAAGGAGCCGCGTCTTTTTTTAATTATACTGTCGCCTCTTGCTCTTCTTTCACCGCTTTTTCGATATCTTTAAAACGGCTCGATACAGTAGACGCACTAATGCCATACTTTTTCGCTACTTGTGATTGAGAAAGCGGGGCATCGCTTGCAAGTGAATGAATATAGTATTCGATTCCCGCAGCAAATGACGCTGCTTTACGGATCACAGGTGATTTCTGATCACAGTAGGCTTTCCAAACCGTTAAAGCACCATCTGTCAGGCTCTGGTCACCGTGCTCCTTCATTCCGTCTTCAATCAGCTTAGCTGTTTCCAGCTGAACGTCACTTGCCCAGTCCATACGATCTGCTGATAGACCTGCAACGCCTTCTGTTTGAGCAGGTGTTTCTGATTCTTCTACTTCTTGCTTCGCAAACATACACTTCAGCACATCAGGGAATGATTCTCTCATAAATGTGCTGCGCGCCTCTCCATTTGCTTCATATGCGTCAACAAGCTGGCGAACTTGAAGAAGAAGAGTATCTGTAAACTCTTTCGCAAACATCGTATATTGAATGAAAAACTCTGCCTTTTCTTCAAATTGAACAGGAAAACCAAGCACGAGACTTCCCTTTTCAGGCAGTACCGTTTGATCAGGTTTTACATCTACTTCAACCTTCTCCGCTGTTATCATATTCTCAAAATAAAGAGACTCGTCCGTTTTTTCATTTAATAAAAGCAAAGATGGTTCCATGTCTGTCCAAGATTGGACTACTTGTCTTGTTTTCGGACGGGTAATATCCTCTGCTTTCTTTGTCAGGAATTCTTGGAAAATGGTCTCTTTCTGATCAGTTAATGGACGGAAGAAGATGCCCCATACACTCAAATGGAAAACTGAGATTTGTTGCGTTTCTTTATCCATATCTGCAAGGAAAGAAAACTCATTAATGAATTGGTTGATCGCTCTCTGATGCTTAGAAAAAGCATAATTCATTAAATCCTTTTGAACTTGTACAGCTTCCTTAAACACAAGCTCAGACGTTTGTTCTCCGCCTGATTTTTGACCACAGCAATGTTTATATTTTTTTCCGCTTCCGCATGGGCAGAGCGCATTTCGTTTAATTTTTCCCAAAATAAAACCTCCGACATTCTAGTCTAACCTCACTATTTTAACAAACGATTGCACAGGAGGGTTTTATTTTCAAGAAAAAAGAAAAATCTGAATGATCAGTTAAATTATAAAAACACCTGAAAATCACGATAGATCATAGGAAAGACAGACTTTCTCTGTTTATTTTCTCCAATCATACCAACAGATTTTCCTCAGCTCATTCCTTCGAATAACTGCTTTGCCTCAAAATAAAAGATTTGAACGAATTTCTTCGTATTGACTCTGCCTGTCGATCCTGAGGGAGAAGATGTCTTCTGCATTTCTTTCATTCTTTGGCTGACATCGGTAAAATCGAAAAACTTCGACGCGTAGTGCTCAAACTTAGGATTTGAGAAATCTGTTAATCCTAGTGAGGCAAAATGATTCAAGGAATGATGAATAGCTCGTCTAATCCGCTGCTCCGCCGCTTTCACTTCCCGCATCACCTCTACATCGGTTGCACCATGATCCAGTTTTCTTTCTGCTGTTTTGATAAACAGCTGCTTTAGCGGCGGGAAATTGACCTCATGAGAATTGGCTGACTGTGTTTCATGTAAGTAGATGAGTATCTCCAGTAAATCCTTAGAGCCGCTCTCGCCGACAATTCCAAGCTCAGATAAGAGAAATTCCCCAGCCTCTTTCATCGTTCTTCTCTTCGCCCCAACGCCCGCACCTTGAGAAATCACCGGCTCTAATGGCAGCACGTGACGAAGAGAGGCTTGTATATCGTAAATCGATTTTTCCAGCTTGATACGCTCCATGACTTTTCGAATCACACTGACGATTTCAATGCGATTGACAGGCTTATGGATATAATATTCAATCCCTAGTTCATAGGCTTCTGCCATCATCTCTTTCGCTTCTACTTGGGAAATCATAATGACCTTGCCTTTGAATTCAGGGTGGATATGGCGAATGGTTTGAATGCCATCTCTAGCAGGCATTAAAAGATCAATCAAAAGGATGTCTACTTTCTTGAGGTTCAGGGAATGTGCCTCTAATCCAACTCCGTCACCCGCTTCATCTACGACCTCTCCCAAATCCTCATCCTCTATGATTTGACCTAAAATCGAGCGTATTGCACGATCATCATCTGCAATGAAGAATCGCATACACTCACCCTCTCTGTATTAAATTTTGTATAGGAAGTACAAGCAGAAAAGCTGCACCTTTTGTTTCTTTTGGTTCGATTTGAATATGACCGCCAAGCTCTTGAACCAGCTCTCTCACATAGGATAAGCCAATCCCTGTAGACGGTGTTCCAAATGCATCAAATTTGGAGGTATACCCTGGATCAAACACAATCTCTCTCATTTTTTTAGGAATCCCTGGTCCGTCATCTTCAATCCGAATCTCTATTTTATCATGACTTCCTTTCAATTCGAGTGAGATCATCCCGGTATCTTTTATTGCTTCGACTGCATTGGCCATTAAATTATTAATCAGCGATAAGAAAATAAACACATGATAATCATGCAGATGAATGCCCCTTATATCAGATGTAAAGGAGATGTTTTTCCCAAGAGATAAAGCATACTTCTCTTGAATGCGGATCACAATTTGTACAAGCTCTTCCGCCTTCATATAGTCTTGCATATTTTCCTTCGAAATCAGCTTTGAAAGCCCAGCATAAATACGCTGATTATCCTTTTTCACTTCATGAATTTCTCCTGCGAGCTTTAACAGCTCCTGACTCACTTTTTTCCCTGCTTCGTGTTCATGCAGCAAACGATAAAGCCGGTATGATTCCTGCGTAATATGCTCTGTATGTTTTAACGTTTTCTTTAAATGCACCGTTTCTTCATATAAATTCGAAATGACCATCATCATATGCTCATTTTGTTTCATGATCTGCTTTTCTCTTGATTGAGCCTCATACAGCTTCATCATATTAAAAAAACTGATCACCACAAAGCTGTGAGCAAACGCAATGAAGAACATATCGCTCAGCTTTGATAAGGTCATCGTTGTATCAAACACTAAGAATTGTACAAACAGCTCGACAAAATCAGCAACTAATTCGATCATCAGACCGATGATCCCAATGAAAATGGAGCGCTGTTTAAAGCGTCCCGTACGGACGGCAAAAAACAGGAAAGCATAAGTGAAATAGAAAAAGAAGCTTGGGAATTGCTGATAAAATGATGAAGCCAGATCAGCATTCTGCTGAATCAAATCTAAGCCTACCCGAAAAAGCACAATGGCTGCGCCTGTTAAAAATCCCGGCAATAGCGGTCTAGATTTTCTTAAGAGTAATAAGCAAAAGAAAAACGCAGGTGCGCCAAAGCTGATGCGAAACGTCTCATTCACAGGATAAAACTTCAGCTCTCCTGCAAGCGGCACAATGACCATCATAAAAATTAAAATGAATGCGTCCTTTTTGACAAGCTGATTTAAACTCAAATGACTGACATCCCTTCCCCTGTTTGCATAGCCACAGTATACAAGGAGACTCTTTTCTCCACAATGTACAAAAAAATAATTTTCACTGCTCCTTTTATCCTCAAAATCCTTTTTTATGACTATTCTCCGGGGCAGCAAGGTGACCTTTCAGCTATTCAGTGTTTTGATCATTGACGACAATAATAGGAATTGTTTAGACAATCATCGACAGACTGATTTTTATTTGTAAGTTTTTCTGTAGATTTACGTCAGATTGTGTAGTTTCCAAGATAAATTGAATGAACAATTTTAGTGAAACTATATGTAAGCGTTTTCTGAATTTTCACTAAAAACCCTTTTTGTTTTTCCGCCGACAATGCCTTCATTTGTACATATATTTAGGTGTAAAGGAGTGGTGCAAGCAGCGCATGACAAGTTCTTTGAAGATGTGTAACATGTTTTCGTGCCTATTTGATCGCATTTTTTGTCATCCGCCAATTCAATAGGGTACTTTTTGATTTTTGATTGGAGGAATCGTATGAAAACAGCAATTTCTAAAAATACACAACACGCATGCCAGTCTTCTGTTGATCAATGGGCAGAAGAAATACGTCCGTATTACACAAATGGGCAGAATGCTGGCTACATTCCAGCACTTGGAAAAGTGAATTCCTCTCAACTTGGTATCAGCGTGATAGGCCCAGATGGATCATCTGTACGATATGGTGATTGGGACGTTCCCTTTACCCTGCAAAGTATCTCAAAAGTCATCAGCTTTATAGCTGCCTGTTTAGGAAGAGGCGTACCTTACGTCTTGGATCGGGTAGATGTAGAGCCAACTGGTGATGCATTTAATTCCATCTACCGTCTTGAGATGCATAAACCAGGGAAGCCCTTTAATCCAATGATTAATGCTGGAGCTATTACCGTATCCTCCATCCTTCCCGGAAAGACTTCTACAGAAAAGCTAGCATATATTTTCGATTTAATCGAAAACTTAATAGGTAAGCGTCCTTCTGTTAATGAAGAGGTTTATCAATCAGAATGGGCAACTGCGCACCGCAACCGTGCTCTTGCTTATTACTTAAAAGAAACCAATTATTTAGAATCAGATGTCGAAGAGACATTAGAAGTGTACCTAAAGCAATGTTCCATCGAGGTCACAACTGAGGACATCGCCTTGATTGGACTAATTATTTCAAGTGATGGCTACCATCCCTTTAAACAAGTCCAAGTCATCCCAAAAGATATCGCAAGACTAACAAAGGCATTGATGCTGACATGCGGCATGTATAATGCATCTGGTAATTTTGCTGCTTTCGTAGGCGTACCAGCGAAGAGTGGTGTGTCTGGAGGAATTATGGCTTGCGTTCCGCCAAGCGCAAGAAGAGAATTTCCGTTTCAGACAGGCTGTGGAATCGGTATTTATGGTCCCGCCATTGACGATTGTGGTAATAGCATTACCGGTGTCATGATGCTGAAAAAGCTCGCCAAAGAGTGGGATCTCAGTATTTTTTAAAAAAATAGGATGAATTAGAAGAGGTGATGTTATGAATGATTTATTAACAACAACAAATGGTTATCTATGGTCATATATTATTGTTGCACTATTAATTCTTGTCGGTCTTTATTTCACATTCAGGTCTCGTTTCCTTCAAGTGCGTATGCTTAAGGAAATGGTGATCGTTCTGAAAGAAGGAACAAACAAACAAAAATCTGGCGTATCGCCATTCCAAGCCTTTGCTATTAGTATGGCGGCTCGGGTTGGAACTGGGAACATTACTGGGATTGCGATTGCAATTGCCATGGGTGGTCCGGGTGCTATTTTTTGGATGTGGCTCCTAGCCATTATCGGTTCCGCGTCAAGCTTTGTTGAAAGTACGCTTGCCCAAGTGTATAAAGTAAAAGATGCATCAGGCTTTCGCGGTGGTCCCGCTTACTATATTGAAAAAGGCTTAAAGAAACGCTGGATGGGGATCTTGTTTGCTGTATTAATCACCATTTCTTTCGGTATTGTCTTTAATGCTGTACAGTCGAACACTATTACCATTGCTTTCGAAAATTCATTTGGTACAAATCGTTTGGTCGTAGGCGTCATTATGGCTATCGGATTTAGTATCATCATTTTCGGCGGGGTCAAAACGATTGCCAAGATGGCAGAATACATTGTGGTCTTCTTAGCTGTCGCTTATATTGGTATTGCTCTTTTTGTCATGATTACAAACATTACTGAACTGCCTGGTGTGGTCAAGACTATTATTTCACATGCATTCGGTATTGAGCAGTTTGCAGGAGGTACCATGGGTGCCGTCATTATGGAAGGGATTAAACGGGGTCTATTCTCAAACGAAGCTGGGATGGGTAGCGCACCAAACGCTGCTGCAGCTGCCGTGACGACCCACCCTGTAAAGCAAGGACTGATCCAAGCATTTGGTGTCTTAATTGATACTCTGATTATTTGTACAAGTACTGCCTTTATCGTCCTTTTCTCAAGTGCATATAAAACGACAAAATTAACAGGTATTGAGCTCACTCAAGCATCTTTGAGTGAACACATCGGTCCTTGGGCTTCTGGTGTTCTTGCCATTATGGTTTTCTTATTTGCGTTTAGTACGCTAATCGGGAATTATTACTATGGTGAAACGAACATTGAATTTCTTAAATCAAGCAAAGCATGGTTGATTGGATACCGTATTGCGGTCATTGCCATGGTTTTATTCGGTGCTGTAGCAAGTGTTCCTTTTGTTTGGAATCTTGCCGATCTGTTTATGGGCTTAATGGTCATCGTCAACCTCATTGCCATTACCATGCTATCTAAAGTCGCCTTTGCAGCATTAAAGGATTATTCACGGCAGAAAAAAGAGGGGAAAGATCCAGTCTTTTATAAAAATGCCGTTCCAAACAATGAGAACATTGAATGCTGGGATGATGAACCTGCTCCGTTGAAAAAGAATCATATCGGGTAAATCACAAAAGCTCTGGTCCCCTGACCAGAGCTTTTTTCTTTAGATCAAAAATTCGAGTATGAGTTTGTTCACCACTTCTGGCTTTTCATGATTGATCCAATGAGAAGCATCATCGACAAAAATCAGTTGGCCATTAGGGCAAATCTTTATCGTTTCCTTTGCCAGTTTTCTGCTTAAAAACTTGTCTTCCATCCCCCAGATCATGCGAACAGGTACTAAAATACGTGTAGATATCGGCTTTTCAAAGCCGCCCTTTTTAATGGCACGATACCAATTCAGCATGGAGGTCAAGGCGCCTGGCTGCGTCCAAGCCAGCTTATAGCTTAATATATCTTCTTTCGAGAACAAATGTGGTCTTGCCGTCAGTCCGATGGCTTCATCCAGTTTTTGAAATTGATTTTCTTGGAGTGCTGCCTCTGGCACATTCGGAAGCTGAAAGAAAGCAATATAGGAGCTTTTCTTCCACTGTGGCGGATAAAATGGAAGGACCTTCATCATGACCCGCGGATGCGGCATATTGACAATGATTAATTTCTCGACATATTGAGAACGGGTTGAAGCCAAATGCCAAGCAACAGCTCCGCCCCAGTCATGTCCGCCGACAATCGCCTTTTGGTTCGGGCTCAGCGTCTTGATCAAACCCACAATATCATCTCTCAGTTGATCTAATACGTAGGATTCGACTCCTTCTGGCTTGTCACTTAGATGGTAGCCTCTTTGATCAGGAACGACAACACGATAGCCTGCCTCAGCCAAGGGGATGATTTGATTTTTCCAGCCGTACCAAAACTCAGGAAACCCGTGGAGCAGCACAAGCAGCGGGCCATTTTCCGGTCCAGCCATTGCTGTATGAAGTGTTACACCATTTGTTTGGATTGATTGAAACTCAATTTGTTCCATTCCTTTGCCACCCTTCTCCTTGTCCTTTTATTCTTCCAACATAGCATATTTTCCATTTTTCAGAAAATAAAAACACTCACAAAAAAACCTTCACTATGGTGAAGGCCTTTGTTCTCTTCTCAGCGTGATAGAAAACCTTTGCAGCCCTAGGAAGGGCGAGTACCGGAGCGGAGCGAATTGGGCATTCGTGAGCACCGGCACGCAGACCTGACACAGAATGCGAGGGTTTGTCTACACGCTGAACCTTCACACTGGTGAAGGTCTTCGTCTATTTCATATAATTCAGAACCCAGATCAACCCATTTTTCCGGTCCTGTACTTGTCCGTGAAGTGCGCCAAAGAAGGTATCCTGTAATTCGACCAGTACATCTCCATCAGCTTCCAGCGCTTCATAGACAGCCTTTAGTTCTTCTTCATTGTCAAACTGCATGATCAATCTCAGATTCTCTGGCTTTGGTGTACGTCCAAATGTATCTGAAAAATGAAGCAGTGATTCCCCAAGGTGCAATTCAGCATGCAGGACACGGTCTTGATGTTCATTTAAGATCTGAATATCCCCACCAAAAATCCCTTGATAATATTGAAGAGATTCTTTCACATCTTCTACAACAATATAAGGACTAACACTAATCATACCCCTCATCCTCCTCTTGTTCCGTCCATCATCTCTTTTATAGCTTATCCCAAATCGTATGAAAAAAGGCACAAATCGTCAACGGATTTGCACCTTTTTCTCATGAAGATTTCGCTAATTCACTGTGTTTGTTTGAATACGCTGCGTACATGACGACACCGATTAACAGCCAAACCCCAAAGTAAAGCCATGTCCGGCCTGGTAAGTTGAGCATAAGGAACAAGCAGCAGCCCATTGAGATAATCGGCAAAACCGGCACAAAAGGAACCCTAAAGCCCCTCTCAAGCTGCTGATGTGTCTTTCTCAAAATAAGCACAGATAAACTAACCATGGCAAACGTTAATAATGCACCGATATTCGCTAAGTTGGACAGATCCTTCAAATCAATAAAGCCTGAAATAACAGCTGTCATTCCGCCAATCATCCATATGCTAGCAACAGGCGTATCGCTTTTGTTTGTTTTTGAAAACACTTTAGGCAAAAGTCCGTCTCGGCCCATCGCATAGGCAATTCGAGTTGCTGCATAATTATTGGCGAAAATCACAGCCATCAATCCAATGACCGCACCAACAGAAATAATACCAGCCACGCTATTTTGATGTACACTTTGCAGGACATAGGACATAGCCTCTGTGACATTCAGCTTTGTATAGTGCACCATGCCTGTCATGACCAAACAAACGACAATGTAAATGATCGTACAAATAAGTAATGAACCTATAATCCCAATTGGCAGGTTCCGCTGCGGATTTTTCACCTCTTCTGCTGAAGCAGAAATCGCATCGAACCCTAAAAAGGCAAAAAATACAGCGGCAGCACCGGCAATGACGCCTTCTGCACCAAACGGCATAAAAGGCTGCCAATTGGCTGGCTGTACATAAAAGCCGCCTACTACAATGAAAAGAACAATAATACCGAGTTTCACAAACACCATGATATTATTAAATTTTTTACTTTCCTTCGTTCCTCTAGATAAGATCCACGCAATTAGTAAAGCAATGATAATCGCCGGCAAATTCATATATCCGCCTTGCTCCGGCCCCGCTAAGAATTGATGCGGAATCGAAATTCCAAATCCCTCGAGCAGGCTGTTGAAATAACTCGACCAGCCGCTGGCGACAGCTGAAGCAGTCAGCATATAGACAGATAATAAGGTCCATCCCATTAAATGACCTACAAGCTCGCCCATGGTCGTATATGAATAAATGTATGCACTGCCGAATACAGGAAGCGCTGAAGCCATTTCTGCATAACAAAGTGCTGCCAAACTGCACACAATGGCTGCAATCGCAAAGGAGAAAATGACAGCCGGTCCTGCATCTTTAGCCGCTGTAATACCAGTTAACACCATAACCCCTGTACCAATCACTGCCCCTATACCAAGAAGCGTGAGATCGAGCCCGCCCAGCGTTTTCTTTACCTTTTGCTGTCTGCTCTGTTCCAACAAATCGTGAACGTGTTTCTTACGAAGAATATGTCGCAAACCCTTTCCCTCCAAAACGTTAGAAAAACAAAAAATCATTCAAATTTCATTATAGCAGAATAGGTACTAAGCATTCACAACCAATTCACGTAAATCTTTCTTCATGATTTTACCAAGCTTGTTTTTTGGCAGTTCACTGATGAAATGAATGGATGGCACTTTGTAATCTGCCAAACGTTCCTGACAATAGTTCACCACATCTTCTTCGCAGAAATCGGCGGATTCGTCTTTTACGATATATGCACTTGGCACTTCACCATATAATTCGTCCGGCACCCCGATGACAGCTGATTCAATCACACCTGGAATTTGTTCAATGACTTCTTCTACTTGATCAGGATAGATATTATCTCCGCCGTATAAAATCACATCTTTGTATCTGCCTGTGATAAATAGAAACCCGTCTTCATCTAGATAGCCTGCATCTCCCATATGGAACCAGCCATCTTTGAGCACCTTCGCAGTAGCGTCAGGCTGATGATAATAGCCTAAGAAATAAAATGGGCTTCTCATGACGACTTCGCCAATTTCTCCAGCTGGCAGTGTTTCCTCAGTCTCAGGATGAACGATTTTCACTTCTACATCTGGATCCACTTTACCAGCAGAGCCCATTTTATCCTCGCCCATCGCAGGATGCCACGCACTGACAACCCATGCTTCCGTGCTTCCGTAGCCATGCATCATCTGAATGCCTGCTTCTTTGTAGTCCTTAATCAAACGGACCGGCACCTTCGTACCGCCAGAAATCGCAATTTCAAAGGATGAAAGGTCATACGAACCGCGCTTCATTTCTTCCAGCATGTACGTATAAGCTGATGGGAAAGCCATCATGAACGTTATTCTTTCTTTTTCGATCGTTTCTAAAATGCGCTTCGGTGTTGCATCATGTAAGAAAACAAGTGTATACCCTTCAATGGCAGCAGCGATCAGATGATTAATTGAACTCATATGATAGAGAGGGTGACTCGCCAAGTACCGTTTCCCTTTCAAGTCAAATCCTCGATTCCCGCGTCTTGTTAAAAATTGATAGATTCGTCCATGTCCCACCATACAGCCTTTTGGATTCCCCGTTGTCCCAGAGGTAAATAAGATCATCGCTAGATCCTCTTCTGATACCTCTTCCGCAAGATCACTGCCATCGTTTGAAGCCAATATGTCTTCAAACAGCTGCGTTGTTTTCGCATTTACACCAGATTCCACCATGAGACAGTTGTCTAAAGACACATTCACCGCAGCAATCATGTCACGGAATTCTCGGTCAAAAAATAAAGCCTTTGGCTCTGCTTTTTTCAAAATACCTTCCAGCTCAAAAGAAGTAAGCTGCCAGCTCAGCGGAACTGCGACTGCACCTGCTTTAATGGCTGCCAGCATAATCGTTGAAAAGTGATGATGGTTTTGACAAATAAAGCAAACGCGGTCACCTTTTCGAATTCCTTTTTGATGTAAGTAATGAGCAAGCTGGTCGATGCGTTTTGCATATTCTTCAAATGTATAAGACACCCCTCCGCCAGTTACCGCCTCAATTTGTGAAGAGCGTTCCATTCTGTCGTTTAGTAATGCCTGTAAAGTATTCAATATCTTCATCTCCAAACGTTTGATTTCCAATAGCCAATTTCCAGCGAATTGGGTTGGCAGATTTTATCTCATTCACATTCTAAAATAAAAACAGCTGAAAGTAAAATCATTTCATTTTGGAATTGTTCTTTATATTAATTGATAATATAGGTAATTTTATAGCCGTCTTCCATTTTGGTTTAAATCATGTTGATTATTATGATAAGATAGACCTAGTAATTGATCGGAAATGCGAATGCAATAGGAAAAGAGGTATGGAGAATGCAACATTTCGAGCTAGAGGCAAGTTTGTTAGACCATGCACTGACAAAGTATTTAAAGGCGACGAAACAAATAGATGAAGAAAATATTCCGAAAAACGTCACGAATGTTAAAGGGTTTATTTTACGTATCATCTACCGCCATCAATCATGTACTGTGAAAAATATTCTGCAGGAAGTTTCATTATCTCCCTCTGCAACAACAACCGCTCTCAATCACTTAGAAGACGAAGGGCTGATCATCCGCTCTCGAAATAATAATGACCGCCGTACTGTGTGGATTGAACTCTCTGAATCGGGTGAACAAATTGCTAAACAAATGATCGACAATCGCCAGCTGCTTGTGAATCAATTGTTCAACCACCTTTCAGAGGAAGATAAAAAAACATTTTTTGAATTAATCGAAAAAATGATGGACAAGCACACATTAAAGGCTTAGGAATACTCCTAAGCCTTCTTTTTATGGCTTTAAAACGACCTTTATACAATCATCCTGTTTGTCATTGAAGATGTGGTACGCATGAGCAGCTTCATCTAATGGCAATTTGTGAGTAATAATCGCTCTAGGATCAATTTCACCGCTTGTCACTTTTTGATAGAGCTTTGACATGTATCCTCTCGCCGGGGCTTGGCCCATTTTCAGGGTGACGTTTCTTGCGAAAAAAGCGCCTAATGGAAACATGTTGTACAGGCCGCCGTACACACCCGTCATCTGCACTGTTCCACATTTGCGAACGGCTTTTGTGGCAATTTGAATGGGTCCGATCGTTCCGCCTTGCAACTTGAGCTTTTGCTCAATTTTTTCAAGCGGCGACTTCTTTCCGTCCATTCCCACACAATCAATCACAACATCGGCTCCGCCCTTGGTGAGCTCCTTTAACGTTTCTCCCATGTCGGGATCTTCTGTAAAATCAAAGACTTCCACGCCGTTCATCCGTTTTGCATGCCGCAGGCGGTAATCAATGTAATCGACGGCAATCACACGTTCTGCCCCTTTTTGCCAAGCAAATTGCTGCGCCATTAACCCAACAGGTCCGCAGCCTAGCACGATGACCGTATCGCCTTTTTTCACACCTGCGTGCTCTACACTCCAATAGGCGGTTGGCAGGACATCTGATAAGAAGAGCAATTGTTCATCCTCCAGCTCGCAATCATCTGGGATCTTAAACGGGGTATAGTTGCCAAAAGGTACGCGTAAATACTCTGCCTGTCCTCCGGGGTAATTCCCATATTTCTCACTATAGCCAAAAAGTCCACCCGAATCGTAGTGCGGGTTTGAGTTGTCACATTGACTTTCTAAGTGATGATCGCAATATTGGCATTTACCACATGCAACTGTAAATGGAATGACGACACGGTCTCCCTTTTTTACGGCTGTGACATCCGGGCCAACTTCCTCCACAATCCCCATTGGTTCATGCCCAATCACATAGCCGATTGGAAGCGGGAAATTCCCCTGATACAAATGTAAATCTGATCCACAAATTGCTGTTGATGTAATACGTATGATCACATCTTCCCGATCTTGAATCGACGGTGCATCTACTTTCTTCACTGCAATGCTATTTTTCCCTTGATAAGTAACAGCCCTCACATGCCCTTCCTCCTTTAGCTCAAGTCATTTTTACTTAGCTTCACCTTGAATGAATGGTTCATTCATCAAATGAGAAATTTATGTGGAGGAGGCAAAAAACCAAAAAAAGCCTGTCGATTGTTTCGACAGACTCATGATGTCGTGTAACGCGTTACACAATTATTCCTTTTCAACAAAAAACAAATCATATTGAGTGGAAGTCTCCCGATTGAACATGAAATTCCCTTCTTGAATAAAATAGGGACATATACTTGGGCTTGGGGATTCTTCAAACTGCTCATACACCTGCTCAATTTCTCCTGGAAGCAGCAAAACCAACATTTTATTTGAATGAGACACAAATTCATAAGAGTGAATCGTATCCGGCGGGATATAGGCAAAGTCACCCGGCATCAAGCAAATATCCTCTCCGTTCAAATGAAGGTTCATCTTCCCTTCCACACAATAGATTGCTTCTGTATGAACTTGATGATAATGCGGCGGGAAATATTTCTCCTTCGCTCCTTCAACCACAAAATGACTGAATCCGCCTCCTGTTGTTTCTACTGTTGCAATCAGTTGATGAATCTGACCATCAATGATGTATTGCTTCCCTTCACCAGCCTCTAATACATAAGGCTGTACCTCGTGAGGAAGCTGACTATGAAATAAAACGGAGGGCCTCGTTGTATTAGACAGTTCTCTGATTCCATGCATCAGGATGATATCGCTTTCTTTTTCAGCCTGCTGAAAACTGGATGCATCGAAAGCATGATGAGTCATAGACCATTCATTCTGAAAAAGCCTCTTCCCAATTTGCTGATAGACATCTGTCATTTTTCCGCCCAGCGTATATGAAATAAATCTTGTTTTATGACTATGCATTCTGTAGCCATGAATCGTTTTGGGCGGGATATGAATATAATCAAAGGCTGTGACCATGTATTTTTTACCGTCCAGCATCACTTCAAGCTTTCCTTCCAGCACAAAAATGGTTTCAAATAAGTGCTCATGACAGTGCAACGGGAAATAAGCTCCTTTCCCACCTGTGATTAAGGCAAGCTCAAACAGCTGATTCGTTTGATTTGCTTCTGCCAGCATATGAACAAGCTGATTCTCCAGCCCATACAGCTTTCCGGAACCAGACACGGTATAAAAAAAGGTACCTTCGGATTGCTTCATCGATTGCGGTTGCTCCGACATCCCATCACTCCTCATGACAAATTGACTATCTATATTATATAGACCAATTGATATAATAGATAGACAATATGCGAGAGATTTTACTCTTCTCGCATAAATAAGTGTCTAAGGTAACTTTTTACGTGTTCTAAAGGGGTCGTTTGTTTGAGTGCAGTGGTCATCGATAAACCCCCGATGACCATTGAGTGAAGGAGAGAAGCCAGCTCATCCGCTTTGTTTTCTTCATACCCGCTGTTCATTAGCTTTTCTTTTACAAGCTCCTGCCAGCGGATCATTTCTTGTTTGCATGCAGCATGAAGCTGCGCGTTTTCAGGCTTGGACTCTGCCGCAAGCAAGACAATTGGAATCCCTCTTTCACTTTCTTTCTCCATAAATCCTCGAATGATCTTGGTCATAAAACGATCGATGGCGATATATGGGTCATCCGAATAGGCAAAGCCTTCTTCAATTTGATTGATGACCTTTTGACTAATGTATTCAACAGATGCAATGGCCAGCTCTTCTTTTCCATTTGGAAAGTAATAATAAAGAGAGCCTTTAGGTGTGCCGCTCTCTCTGATAATTTGATTCAATCCTGTCGCATGGTATCCCTGTTTACGTAAAAGAAGTGCTGCCGTTTGAATGATTTTGTCCTTCGTACTCACGTGTGACACTCTTTTCCCTCCATAGACCAAAGTCGCTTATCATGCGTTATCGATTTAATTGACTAGTTCCTTTCCAAATCGAGGATGTCTCCATTTCCGCCGCAAGCCTGAGCAGCCAGTCCTCTTTTCCTTTAGGTGCTGTCACCTGTACCCCTAGAGGCATGCCCGCACTAGTAAGATGAACAGGAACACTCATTGATGGCTGACCTGTTAAGTTGGCAAGCTGTGTAAATGGGGTGTAGGTCAAGCTCTTGAGGAACATGTCATAAATCAGATCCTGCTGTGCTTGCATGGAAAGAGATGACACACGTAAAAGTGCGGCTGTTTCCTGATCTGAATGCATAAGCTCACCTACCTTTGGAGCTGAATAGGCAGTAGCTGGTGTCACATAGAGATCGTAGGTTTGATGAAATGATGCCATTTGTGCAGCAGCCCGATCCCACGCATCAAGACTTTCTGTATAAGCAGCAGCGGTCACATTCTTGCCAGCCTCCGCCAGCACCCATGCCACGATGTCCGTTTCCTCCGGCTTTACTGGACGCCCTAACGAACGAGCCAAGGAAGTGAATAACGCAGACATTTCTCCGCTGTTCATCACGTAATATTGCTGCATGAGATGAATCCCATCAATTTCCGGCTTGGCTTCCTCTACTTGATGACCTTGCTCACTCAGCCATTTCACTGTTTGCTGAACCGCCTGCTTCGCTTCCTCACTGACCTTCGTGCCAACTGGAGATTCTACGCTGTAAGCAATTCGCATAGAAGATGTACGTTTCGCCAGATCCTCTTGGTAACTGCCATCGTATAACGGAGTTTGGAAAGCAGCTTCAGGCTGAATGACTTGAAGAAGATCAAGAAGGGCTGCACTGTCCCGTACTGTTTTTGTAAGTGTAAAGTCGATGGAAGCCCCTTGCCACTGCCTTCCTGCGCCTGGGCCTACTGGCGTTCTTCCCCGCGTAGGCTTAAGGCCGAACAAACCGGTAAAGGATGCTGGAATCCGGATGGAACCACCGCCATCACTTGCTCCGCCAGCAGGTACAATGCCGCTTGCAACAGCTGCTGCTGTCCCGCCGCTTGAGCCTCCCGGAGAATAGTCTGTATTCCAAGGATTTCTCGTTGGACCATGTAACGCAGGCTCCGTCACATTTCTTAAACCGAATTCCGGTGTATTTGTATGTCCGATCATGAGAAAACCAGCCTGCTTCAACCGATCAACAAAGTGCGAATCCGAATTTGCTTTTACATCCTTTAACAGCAAAGCTCCTGCTGTCAGCGGTTCATTTTTTATCCCTTGTGATATATTTTTCAGCACAAACGGAACGCCCGCAAATGGCTGATACTCATGTAACTCCTTGATGTCTTTTAAAACTTGTTCTTGTCTCGTCCGTATCACAGCGTTTAGTTCTGGATTGACCTCATTCAATCTATCAAATGCCGCCTGCATAAGCTCCTCGGGCGTTACCTGCTTATTCCGCACAAGTCCTGCCAAGCCAGTCGCATCATACGTCATATACTCTTTTACGTTCATCAGCATGTCCTTCTTTCTCTTATCATGATGTCTCTATTGTCTACTAGAATTCTATGAATTTCAATTTCAGGTTACTTGTAAAAATAACTTTCTGAACAAGACGACAATTCTACTATCCCATCCCTCTGCTTTCTCCGATATAATAGAGAAAAAAAGACCGAGGTCATCGGATGAGAGGAGCCACGCATTGAAAAAGAAATTACTTATCGTCATTGCGTTTCTTCTTGCGTTGACAACTGCTTTGCCCTTCCATTCGCAGGCAGCTGCACCGCCAAAAGAAACAGATGTCATCATCGTCTATAAAAATCAAAAAGGAAAACAAACAGCTATTGAGGAAAGTGAGAAAGTGAACGCACAGTACATACATCTTCCCGCTGTCGCTGTGACAACAGATGAACAAGCGGTCACCTCACTCAAAAAAGACCCAAACATCGCTTACGTCTCAAAAAACGTAAAGGTCAAACTCGCGGCTTCTACTGTAAAGAAAACAGCCGCTGCAACTAATCAGGATGCATTGGTACAAAAATCTTACAATCTGCAAAAACTAAATATCAAGCAAGCAATAAAAGAAGGCGTCACTGGTAAAAATGTAAAAGTCGCCGTATTAGATACTGGCATTTTCTCACACGAGGATTTAAAGGTAGCCGGCGGTAAATCATTCGTGAACTACACATCCTCTTATAAAGATGATGAAGGACATGGCACACATGTCGCCGGCACGATTGGTGCGCTTAATAACGATTATGGAACAGTCGGCGTCGCTTCCGGTGTGAAGCTGTATGCTGTGAAAGTGTTAGATAAAAAGGGAGAAGGCGACCTGTATAGTTTGCTTCGAGGCATCGATTGGGCGATTACCAACAAGATGGACATTATTAATTTAAGTTTAGGCTTTGAAGACAATATCCCCATCTTGCGTTCAGCAGTAGATGAAGCCTATAAAAAAGGACTGCTTGTAGTCGCTGCAAGCGGAAATGATGGGAAAAAGAATGATATTAGCTATCCTGCCGCTTACAATAGTGTCATTGCCGTTTCTGCAACAACTTCCAAAGACAAACTCGCGTCTATCTCGAATACAGGAAAAGGGATTGAATTTTCTGCCCCTGGCGAGAACGTCATCAGCACTTATTTAAAAAATGAATATTGGTATGCAACGGGGACATCACAAGCCACGCCGCATGTCACAGGAATGCTGGCACTGTTAAAGCAGCTTCATCCGAAGAAAACAAATGCACAGCTTCGCACTTTATTGCGCAGCTATACAGTGGATCTTGGTGCAAAAGGGAAGGATCCGCAATTCGGCTATGGCCGCGTGCAATATGTGCCGCAATCCACCTTTTTAAAGGCTGCGGCCAGTGCTGTCAAAACAGCCGAAACATCTAAAAAGCAGGCAGATGTCAATCAAGCCAAAACAAGAATTGGCCGGCTCACTGCAAGCAAGCAAAAAACAGCACTCACAGAACGGGTGAAGAAAGTCCAAGCAGCCATTGATATCCGCTCGGCACGTGCAAAGGTCAAAACAGCCGAAAAGAACAAAACACAGGGCGCTATTAAAAGTGCTCAAACGGCCATCAAAAAACTAAATAAAGGCAAAGAAAAAACAAGCCTGCAAAACCGGCTTGACAAGGTCAAAAAACAAGTCGCTTATCAAAAGAAAGTGACGGACGCTAAACAAAAGGTCAAAAAAGCGGAAGCCAAACGAACAAAGAAAACAAAAGCAGCGGCTCAAAGCGCTGTCAAACAGCTAAAAGCCTCCAAAACAAAAACCAATTTACAAAAACGATTAAACCGTATTAAGGTCTAACAGAAAAAACGATTCCTTTCAGCGAGGAATCGTTTTTTCTATCTCAACATCGGCTCAAACAAGCTGTGATGATATTTCCCTTCGGCATCTGCCCTCACTTGATCGAGAATTTTTTCTATCGAAGACGTCACGCCTTCTAATGCCCGGCGTACTGCGCCGTTCTCAAAATCCGCTAAACTCTCCGGCAATTCATCTTCATCCAGTACATAGACTTCACCAGTCGGAAGAACGAGAAGATCAATAATGAGGTCTTCAAACATGACAAGCTGGGCGTTGAACTGTGTATCTCCCACAATATTAAAATAAGATCCTAGTTCCTTCCCTTGATCATCTCTCCAGAAATATATGTTATATGGACGATCCTTCCAATAATAAGCGGTCGTATAGCTCCCTTTTGGAATGGTTAGAAAACCAGCACCTGCCCTCATCGTAAACGGGTCTTCAATCTTATGAAACAGCACAACCTGCTGTCCCTGTGCATCTAACAGCTGACAGGTATGTTCCACAACTTTCTGATCGTATTTGATTTTTCTCTCGATGACTTCATCCCAACGATCCACATGCAGCGAAAACAATATGTCACAACTCCCTCTAAACATCTCTTTTCTTTCCAGTATACACCGATTTTTTCTGAAGAAATAAAGGATTGCCTCATTTACTTATGGAAGCCCTATGATGAGGTGAAAGAAATGAACGATTCTTGAAAACTTTACACAGCTTGGACAAATCATCCTCATGATTTGCGGCTATGTCCTTTATTGGCGGCTGGTGAAAACGAAGAAAGAACGAAAGCTGTCTCCTTATGAACGCATGTTAAAACTCTTTGTCATGTTCGGTTTCATCTCGTGGGTGGTATCCTATTGGGCGCTGGCACTGTGGGCGTAAATTGAAAAAAGGAAGAGCTTGTCATGGAGGTAAGCTCTTCCTTTTGCTGCACGTTACACTATGAACCTGCCGGCTGTTCTTTCTTGATCACATATTGATAGCTCTTGACATGTGTCCCATTTTGGTTCACAAATTCTTTATCAAGCGCACGCTCAAAGCCCATTCTTTCATATAGGCGAATGGCGGCCTGCATTTTATCAGATGTATGAAGATACAGGACATTTTCGCCCCATGATTGCGTCAGTTCAATACTTTTACGCAGCAATGATTCTGCAATGCCTTTTCCCCTCACATCGGGATCTACTCCTAAAAACCGGACGATGGCTGATGTAATGCCCATTTCGGGTTTGTCATACGCTTGCTCTGATGACCGGAACATTTGAAGCGTCCCCACGACTTTGCCGTCATGTTCCGCCACAAGCATCAGCTCCATGTTCGGATTATCTACAGCTGCTGCAAGCGCGGCAGAATAATTTTGCCAGCCTTCCTCTGTAAATTGCGGCTCATACTGTGCATAGGATTTGATCAGCACGCGTGTGATGGCCTCATGATCTTCTTTGACTGCTTGACGAATAATCAGCTCTTGCTGCTTCATGTCAGCACCTCCTGCTCTCTATTAGTGGGTATACGTATCATGCAATCACTGCATGCGATCACCTTACTCTTTTCTCTACTCATTCAATGTAAAGAGTCTCATTCGAAAGATCAATCATTTTGCACGGAATCATCTCTGAAAATTTTTCATTGAAAAGGAACGCTTGATTCATTATGCTGTGTTGAGGAAGTATACGAGGAGTGTTGTCATCATATGAGTTCTTTATCCTATCCCCAAGAATCGAAAAAAAATCGATTTCTCCTTGCCGCATTGCTCGGATCTTTAACAGCCCTTGCTCCGCTGGCAATGGATATGTATTTACCTGCTTTACCTAATATCGCCCGTGACTTTGAAGCAAGCACGGCGCTTTCTCAGTTAAGTCTCATGGCTTGTTTGATTGGACTTGCTCTTGGACAGCTGATTGCAGGTCCAATCAGTGATACAGTCGGCAGAAAAAAGCCGCTCATGATTGGATTGATCATTTTTATTGCAGCATCCCTTCTTTGTACAGTGGTCACATCGATTTGGACGTTCATTCTTCTTAGATTGATTCAAGGACTTGCTGGTTCAGCTGGCATTGTCATTGCACGAGCCATCGTACGAGATCATTATGAAGGATCAGAAATGACGAAATTCTTTGCACTGCTGATGTTAGTCAACGGGGTTGCTCCGGCAGCGGCACCTATCGTGGGCGGACAAATGTTACGGTTCACGACGTGGCAGGGTGTGTTTGTTCTTCTAGGAATCCTTGGAGCGCTAATGCTCCTAAGATCAATGTTTTCATTGAAAGAAAGCTTACCTGCGGAACGCAGACAGACTGGGGGCTTCAAACAGATCCTAGGTGCGATGAAAATTCTAGCGAGCGATCGTCTCTTTGTTGGATATGCCCTATCACAAGGTCTTGTCTTCGCAGCAATGTTTGCCTATATTTCTGGTTCACCGTTTGTGCTTCAGGAGATTTTTAACCTTTCTCCACAAGGATTTAGTGCGGCCTTTGCGGTAAATAGTCTTGGGATTATCACGGCTGGACAAGTATTTGCCCGAGTCGCTGCGAAAATCGGTGAAGAGAAAGTTCTTCGTATTGGATTGCTGACAGCTGCATTAGGGGGAGTCACTTTATTTTTCATGATCTCAATTGATGCAGGATTGTACGGTATTCTGATTCCGCTGTTTTTTGTTGTCTCAAGCGTTGGAATTGTCGGCACATCTGCGCCGTCTCTTGCGATGCAGCATCACGGAGCGCATGCAGGAAGTGCAGCTGCACTGATCGGTGTGGCACAAATGCTGCTAGGCGCTTGCATGACCCCTCTTGTCGGACTAGCCGGAAGCCAAACAGCTTTTCCAATGGGTCTAATCATTATGCTTTGTGATCTAGGCGCACTTTGCTGTTATTTCTTCTTTGTGGCCCGAGCGAAAAAAAGACCCGCATGAGCGGGTTTTTTCATTTATTATGGCTTGCTCCAATTGATGGTGCGGAACACGTTACTCTCGTCATTGTTGTGATATGCATCTAAATCAAAGCCTGATATTCCAAAACCAATTGCCATGACAATTCCTCCGGCAACGGTGAAGATGATCCCCCATTTGATGCATTGCTTTTTTAAATCATTCACGTTCATACTCTCACGACCTTCTTTTTAAACATTCCCATGAATGCCTTAGTGGTTTGAATAGTCATTTGCACAAATAGCTTTGTCAAATACGCTGTGGCTATGCCGCTTAATAATCCGACACCTAATAGAAGAATACCAACGCCAACCTGCGTCACCACCACATGCAAACCGTCCTGAAAAATAAATGGAGAACCAATGATGCTCCAAAAACCGCCGAGCAGACCAGTAAGCGTCAATGCACCTGTCACGAGTGGAATGCACCAAATCACCATATACACAGAAAGAATCAGCAGGAAGACTGTTGCTAGAATACTGCCCCATAACGGAAAGCCTAAAATGAGAATGGAGAGTCTCGTCGCCTTTTCTCCAAACGTCGGCACCTGAACGGTTTTTATTCCTTGTTCCTTCATAATCCATTCAGCGATCATAGCAGGCTGCCCGACTTGATGAACCGCTTCCTCTTCACTGTAGCCATCTTCCTGATAATCCTCAATCATTTCATCGTAGTATTCGATAAACCGATCACTATCTTTGTCACCTAGAAGATGCAGATGCTTCTTTAGGCTGCTCAAAAATTCTTTTTTATTCATTGCCCTGTCCTCCAGAAATAAAGTCGTAAATCGCCATCACCTGATCCCATTCCTCTAAAAACTGCGCCATATGCTCCCGCCCGCTTTCTGTCATGCGGTAGTATTTTCTTAATCGACTGTTATGTTCCTGGGAATAGGTCTCCACATAATTGTTTTGCTCTAAACGCTTTAAAATCGGATATAATGTCGATTCTGAAATCTCAATACAATGGGACATATCTTTAATGATTTGATAACCATAGGAATCGCCTTTCTTTAATACCGCCAGTACACAAAATTCCAGTAATCCTTTTTTTAATTGTGCATTCATGTTTACAACTCCTAACTCTTTATACTATACATTACATAGTATTGTGTGACAAGAGGTATAGAGAATAAAAAAAGACCCTTTTTCGGGTCTTTTAGCTCTTTGTCTTCTTTTCAGCGTGATAGAAAACCTTTGCAGCCCTAGGAAGGACGAGCATCGGAGCGGAGCGAATTTACATTCGTGAGCACCAGCGCGCAGGACTGACAAAGAATGCGAGGGTTTGTCTACACGCTGAAAGACCCTTTTTAGGGTCTTCTCATTTTTATATATTTACAAATCCTTCTCCGAACACATCGCGTACGTCATGGACAACAACGAATGCGTCTCGATCTATTTTCTTAATAATTTTCTTAAGGCGCATGAGCTCCTGCTTTTGAATGACCGCGTAAAGAATTTCCTTCGATTCCTTTGAATAATGACCGCGTCCGTTTAAAATCGTTACGCCTCGGTCCAGGGTGTGATTGATTTCTTCCGCAATATCATCTTTGCATGAAGAAATAATCGTCACTGCCTTTTTCGTGTTAAGTCCTTCTATCACGAAGTCCATCACCTTTGTCGCCACGTACAGCATCACAATGGTAAACATTAATTTTTCCGCACCAATAATAAAGTATGAAGCAAATACAACGATCAGATCAAAGAACAAGATGGCATAGCTCACGTTCCAGTCTAAATACTTGTTGGCAATTCTTCCGAGAATGGCAGAACCCGCCGTTGTTCCACCGGCTCTGAGCACAAGACCAATCCCAATTCCGATGATAATTCCTGCAAAAATCGCTCCAATAATCAATTCATGAACATTCACAACCCATGTTGTGGTCAGGTGCAAAAATAGAGAGTTACTTGCAACGGCAACCACCGTATAAATCGTGGTCTTTTTGTCCAAGTATTTATATCCCACAAGTAATAAGATGGCATTCAATACAAGGTTCGTCAGCCACGGTGCTATTTCAAACAAATAATAAAAAATAATGGACAGCCCCGTGACGCCGCCTTCACCAAATTCAAGCGGAATGACAAACATGTTCACTGCTGCGGCAAATAAAAAAGAACCAACTAGAATCATCGCTATATCTTTTACACATTTTTTCAATTTCTTCTTTCCTCCTTTTTTGAGCATATAAAAAACCCTCTTTCTGCACGAAAGAAGACAGTCGTTGGACAACATAAAAATCAAAAGACGGCGCCTTTTGATGAAGCTTTCTGAAATCAATCTTTCCATAATATATATCTCTTTTTAGAGGCTGTCAATGACTTGGTTTTCTATTATTTTGACTGCATTTTTATGCATCAAAACCCGCATGTTTTCAGGGTTTTTCCGCCCTACGATGCTTTTTCCTCTCCTTGACAAAAACACTTTAGTCATTTAAACTACTGCCTCATATCATATCCATCATTTCCGATCTAAAAAGGAGGCTGTTTGATTCCGATGAATCCTATTCAAAGCCGTTTACAGGCTCACGCACCTTTGATTTTAGACGGTGCATTAGCAACAGAGCTTGAACGAAAGGGCTGTAACTTAAACGATCGTTTATGGTCAGCCAAAATACTTATTGAACAGCCACAATTAATTCAGCAAGTACACTTGGACTACTTCCAAGCAGGTGCTGACTGTGCAACAACCGCCAGCTACCAAACAACGATTGAAGGCTTTGCTGAAAAAGGCTATTCAAAAGAAGAAGCGATTGAACTCATGAAACGCTCTGTCACTTTAGCGAAAGAGGCACGTGATCTTTTTTGGCAGGATGAAGCGCGTCGTGAAGGACGGACAAAACCATTTGTTGCTGGATCTGTAGGGCCATTCGGCGCTTATTTATCTGATGGTTCAGAATATAAAGGAAATTACGGACTCTCAGAGCAGGCTCTCATTGATTTTCACAGACCAAGAATTCAGGCATTAGTAGAAGCGGGTGCAGATATTCTTGCATGCGAAACGATTCCTTGTCTGATTGAAGCAACTGCTATTGCAAAGCTGCTGCAAGATGAATTCAGCGGGGTATCTGCTTGGATCACATTCAGCGCAAAGGATGGCCTGCACATTAGTGAAGGTGATTCCATACGAGAATGTGTACAGGCGCTTGAGCCTTATGAACAAATCGCTGCTGTCGGTGTGAACTGTACGTCGCCGCAATTTATCACTTCTCTCATTCAAGAAATGAAAAAGGGAACGAGCAAACCGATTGTGGTATATCCAAACTCAGGTGAAATATATGATCCTGAAGAAAAGGTATGGAACGGAGATACGTCTCATCTTACTTTTGGCGAATGTGCGCATCAATGGTACAAAGACGGCGCGCATATCATCGGCGGCTGCTGCCGCACGACTCCAGAAGATATCAATGACATCTTAAAACGAACCACATCATAGCATCATGAATCATCACACATACTTCTAAGCAAAAGGGCGGGAAGACATGGAACAAGCAAAAGATCAGTCACAACAATATGAACGAAAAATGACGAGCCGGCACCTGTTCATGCTTTCTCTAGGCGGCGTCATTGGAACAGGGCTCTTTTTAAGCTCGGGGTATACCATCAATCAGGCCGGACCTGCGGGAACCATTCTTGCCTATCTTGTCGGGGCTTTAATTGTCTACCTCGTGATGCTTTGTTTAGGCGAGCTGTCTGTCGCAATGCCGGTCACAGGGGCTTTTCATACGTATGCAACAAAATACATTGGACCTGGTACAGGCTATACGGTCGCTTGGCTATACTGGCTGACGTGGACAGTGGCACTCGGTTCGGAATTTACAGCGGCAGGACTATTAATGCAGCGCTGGTTTCCAGACACTTCGGTTTGGATGTGGAGTGGCGTTTTTGCTCTTCTCATCTTTTTACTGAATGCATTTACAGTCAAGTTTTTTGCAGAATCAGAGTTTTGGTTTTCCAGTATTAAAGTGATGGCTATTATTCTCTTTATTATTCTTGGCGGAGCTGCCATGTTTGGTTTGATCCCATTAAAGGGCGGCGAGGCCGCTCCGTTCTTTTCTAATTTCACTGGCGAAGGCGGACTTTTCCCAAACGGCTTTTTACCGATTTTAATGACGATGCTTGCTGTCAATTTTGCTTTTTCAGGTACGGAGTTGATTGGGATTGCTGCGGGTGAAAGCGTCAATCCTGACGAGACCATTCCAAGAGCAATTCGCACAACAGTCCTGCGTCTCGTGCTGTTTTTCGTTGGAACGATCGTTGTGTTGGCTGGCTTGATTCCAGTAGAAGAAGCCGGGGTGATCAAAAGCCCATTTGTCGTGGTATTTGATCGTATCGGGATTCCTTATGCCGCAGATTTCATGAATTTTGTCATCCTGACCGCAATCTTATCTGCCGCAAACTCAGGATTATACGCATCATCTCGTATGCTTTGGTCGCTTTCTGAGGAACGGACACTTCCTAAAAAACTGGCGAAGCTGACGTCAAAAGGCATTCCTTTGAATGCACTCATTTTAAGTATGATCGGTGGTATTCTTTCTTTGCTATCAAGCGTGATCGCACCAGAAACGGTATACCTTGTCCTTGTGTCAATCTCTGGACTGGCCGTTGTGGTTGTATGGATGGGGATTGCTGCCTCACAGTTTATGTTTCGGAAAAGATTTTTACAGGAAGGCGGACAGCTTCATGATTTATCCTTTCGAACACCGCTCTATCCAGTAGTTCCGATTGCAGCCTTCCTCCTATGTCTTGCATCTGTCATCGGCATTGCCTTTGATCCAAATCAGCGGATTGCCCTCATCTGCGGCATTCCTTTCATTGCGCTCTGCTATGCTGCCTATTACGTGACAGCTTGGATTCAGAAAAAACGAGAAAAACCTGGTGTATAAACATCAGGTTTTTTCCATCTGACAAAAAAGGATATCACTAGTAAAAGAAGCACACTTTGGTATATGATAGGAATCTATGATTTTCAGGATGAACCAAGGGAGTTGTCGTGAATATGGAAATGACCATTACAAGAGCATTAAGTGAACTGAAAATGTTAGATAAAAGAATCAACCGAACCGTTGATGAAGCCGTACTTGGTGGATTGATGATCGGGAAACATATACAGCACGGATTTCAGAATCAAGAAGAGATTGAGAAAAAGGCAAAGGCTGATGATCAATCGATTCGATCTTTAATCAAACGCCGGAATGCCATCAAATCAGCCATCGTTGTATCAAATGCGACAACAACGATTGATGTGGCGGGTGTCCGTATGACGGTGGCAGAGGCGATTGAACGAAAGACGTCGATAGACTACGATATTCGTTATTTACGGAAAATGAAACAGGTGTACAAAGAGCTGGTCGACAAAGCTGAACAAACGAATGAAGATGTGAAAATGAGACTTGATCAGCATTTAGAGACCTTGTTTGGGAAAGATGGAAAGACCCAAGCGGCTGCCAACCAAGAGATCGTGAAGTCTTTTCTAGCTGAAAATGAGGCGGTGATCATCGATCCGCTTCGCCTTCGAGTGAAAATTGAACAGCTTTCGAAAGAAATTGAAGATTTTCAAATGGAAGTTGATTTTTCCTTGTCTGAAAGCAATACACTAACGAAAATACAGATCGATTAATTGATTTTGTTAGTGAGCCGAAAATCGATAGGACTAAACACCTCCGAGGGAAAGGTCATTCCCTCCTCATCTGATGATCATCTTAGGATGATCCTTGATAAAAGCTCAAAGCTGAACGTTCAAGGATCAAAGTTCAAGTGTGAAAGTTCTTATCTATCAAAGCTCAAGATGAAAAGTTAAACGCTCGATCGAATCTGGGAATAACGGCTGATGAGTGTTTGTTTATCGACTCTTTCGGTTGCCGCCCAGCAGGTTTGCTAACAAAAAGAAAAGGATGTCACCTGATGACATCCTTTTTTCTATGAGATTAGTAACGTGATGTATATGCCAAATGGTACACACTTGTGACATTTGAAGATAGTTTGATGTCGTTTGACGTGAACGTCACTGGAACGATATCGTAGTAATGTGTTGACCAGCCTGCATTATTGTATGATTGGTAGCCTGCACCTGCAGGAACTTGAAACGTCAGTGAAAACTGTCCATTCTCGTCTGTTGTGCCTGTCGCTGTTTGAGCATATGATTTGATGGCTGCTTCAAAATAAAGCTTGATCGGCTGATTAGGCATGAGGTTTCCGCTTGCATCTTTTAGTGTCCCTTTAAACGTAGCTGGATAATAAGAACCCACGCGATATTTACTGCCATAGCCGTAATTCACTATTCCACTATCGGCTGCTGTGACACTTGTTACTTCTACTGATGCTGGTACTGCCCCTGTTTCTTCAGCATGTGCAAAGCTTGGGAATACGAGAAGCAATGATAGAAAGAAAGCAAACATGATTTTTTTCATCGATAAATCCTCCTTTTTTTTCCTACTATATTACTATCGACATTAATTGGTATATTTCCAGTTAAAAACAAAAAAACATCCCTTTTCTTAGAAAGGGAAGTTCTTCTTTTATTTTTTCACAACCACTTTTACCGCTTTGCTTTCTCTTTTTCTCACATCTGACGCGGTCACATATAAAACCGTTTTGGCTTTCTGCGGTTTGATTTGGGCAGTAAATGCACCCTTGCTATTGGTTTTGACTGTTTTGATGACTTTCTTTGATTTGTTTTTCACTTTAATGGTCAAGCCTGCACCCGCAGTCCCTTTGACCGCTTTACTTTTGACGGTTACTTTGCTCACTTTCGGCTTAGCTGGTGCTTTGCCTTTTTTCACGACGGTTTTGAGCGTCGTAGCGGCCTTTCCTTTTGACATTTTAATGTGAAGGACCTTGTTTTTGTTCTGATGCTTAATCTTCACACTAAAGGTTCCTTTTTTGCCTGCTGTGCCTTTTCCAAGCAGCGTTTTGCCTCTATACACAGAAATAGCAGCGCCAGCTTTTGCTTTACCTGTCACCTTTTGATGCTGATCTTCCACTTTGTTCACTGATGCATTCAATTCGACAGCACTTAATGCAGCAAATGCATTCAGTCTGCCATGTCCTGTCATCCAATCAATTCCTGGGATTTTAGGATCGACAATTGGCTCCTCGTTTTCATCATAGAAAACGTCGTCTTTTCCATCAATAGATTTAAATGAGATGTCATCTGCTGTACTTTGCAAAAGATTTCTCACTTGATTTGGCTTTAAGGATGGATTTTTAGAAAGCAGTAACCCTGCTGCTGCTGCCACATATGGTGTCGCCATTGATGTCCCGCTAAGGTATGAGACATTACCATCAGGCATGAGGCTCGGAATATCCGACCCTGGAGCTGACATGCTCAGTCCTTTGCCATAGCTTGAGAACTCAGCGGCAATATCCATACGGTTGCTTGCGCCAACCGCCATTGCGTATTTTGACGTCGCAGGGTAGCCCATTTCTGGTACGCCATCATTTCCACTTGCCACGACGACTAGTACATTTCTTTGAGCAGCATAATTCATGGCATATTCAATCACTCTGCTGTAGTAGCCGCCAAGGCTCATGTTGATCACCTTTGCGCCTTTGTCCACTGCATGCTTGATCCCAAGTGCAATATGCTCTGTATCGCCAAAGCCATAGGCATCCAGCACCTTCACCGGAATGATGCCCGTATGTTGATTGAGACCTGCCATTGAGTAATGATTATCGGATTTTGCGGCAATGATGCCTGCCACATGCGTACCGTGTCCATTGTCATCAATCGCATCTTTGTTTCGTCCAATGAGATTCGCACCTAAGTCTGTACGAACAGTCCCGTTTAAATCTGTCAAACGGCTGTCTACACCTGTATCCACAACAGCAATTAATGTTTGCTTCATTTTGCTTGTGCCAATCAGTGTATTCATTTGTTCAAATTTGACGTCAGCGCCTTTTTTCCCGCTGTTTTGCGCACTGTTTTTCAGCGGCCACTGATAACCATACTGCGCGTCGTTGCTTAGCGCACGATAGGTTTGAACAGGCTCTGCAAATTCAACATTCGGCATGCTGGAAAGCTTTCTTGCCGTGCTCTTGATCGCCGCTTTGCCTGCTTTTAGTGTCTTTCCAGCGGATTCTTGCCCTGCTGGCACATCATAGACATACATTCCTTTGAATAAAGGACTGACTGACTGTGATGTCACACGGTTTTCTTGGATGCCGTAGCTTTTCATTTTCTTTTTCGCAGATTGAAGTGTTTGGCCATCCTTTAATTTAAAAATGATCTTATTCGTTTTAACCTTCTCTTCTTTTACAAGTTTTTGTTTCTCTAATACATAACCAACTGACTTTCCTTCAAACTGATCGATGCCCATTTTTTGACTGACGGCTTCTAATTCCTTTTTTAAATATGCCGGACTTGCTTCTTTGAGCATATCAAAAAGGGAGCCGATCGCCTGCTGTTCTTTTTCTGTTACGATATGACCGCTAAATGCACCATTTTTCTCTATGTCACTTAGCAGTGTTTTTAATGTGAGCAGATGGTTGTAAACCTTTTGCTGCTCTTTTTGATGTTTGATGAGCTTTGATTTGAGAAACGGCTTTGTCTTTTGGAGCAGACGTGAAAGCTTTTGACCTTCTGCTGTTTCATTGAATCGTTTATCTTCGATTGTACGAATCGATTGAAGAATTTCACGCCCGTACTTTTTCTCAATAATAATGATTTCAGGCTCATCTTCTTCAGGAAAAACAGGTTCAGAAGGCGGAAGATTAGCTCCTTTATATCCGATTGTATATGCCGCATCCTCTTCCTCATCACGGCTGTCTTCCTCTGACCCTAAATAGAGCACTTTGACATAATAGGGACCTGACCATGCATGCGGGAAGTTGATCTCTGTCTCTCCGCTTGCTGTGTCCACGCGATATCTTGAATATGTGTCATCCTTCATCGCTCTGTCCTTGCTTGGATAGACCGATACAGACAGCACTTGTTTACTTTTCACAGAAATTTGCATGTGTGTATGTTTTGCCACCTCTTGTGCAGATGGCGTGATTTGATACCAAGACTCTTCCTTTTCATTCTGTAATGTACCTGAGATGACTTCACCATTTTTTAACCCAATGGCTTCATTGACACTTGTTCCATGACTGGCAGCTGCTGCCTCGTATCCAGGTAATGCTGCCATACATAGAATGATGGCCATGAGTACGATCACACAGGATTTGACCTGCTTTTTGAACATGAAAAGACCCCCTTATCTTTTATGATACCTTGGAAGAATATCACAGAAAGACATTTAGTAGAATCTGTTTTTTATATAATTAAACTCGTTTTAAGCTAGGATTTGAGATATTCAGTCAGCAAGACGGATAGCTTCATAAACTTTTTGCCATTTCAAACGGAAAATGATGCTATTTAACCATGCGGAAAAGTACATTACAATCAACTTGTAAGCGCTTAACAAACAAGAGAGAAGGGATCAGCTTGTTCCAAAAAGATCATGTTTTCACACAAGTAAACGGACGATCAAAGAATGAGATTTTACAATACATTTCCGAGAAAGCTGAAGACCTTCAGATTACAAACGATCAGGCGGGGCTATTAGCAGATTTGTTAACACGCGAAGACGAAGTCTCAACAGGACTTCAGCAAGGCTTCGCCATTCCACATACAAAAAGCTCCGCTGTACAAACGGCTTCACTTCTTTTTTTAGAACTTGAACAACCCATTGAATGGGGAAGCTTCGACGATTTGCCCACAAGCTATTTATTTACACTGCTCGTTCCACTAGAAGAAGCAAATGTCACACATCTGAAATTACTGTCAGGTATTGCGACAAGCCTAATGGAACCTGCTTTTATCGAGAAGATTCAACCAGGTCAAACAGCTGATTACTATTACGAAATCATTGAACAACAATTGAAAGAGGGGATTACACAATGAAAATTGTCGGTGTCACTTCATGTCCAGCAGGGTTAGCTCATACTCCAATGGCAGCCAAAGCGTTAGAAAATGCCGGTAAACAGCTTGGACACGAGATCAAAATCGAACAGCAGGGGATTATGGGGCAGGTGAACGGCATTACAGCAGAAGAAGCGCAGCAGGCAGACCTCTGCATCATTGCCTCAAATCAGCATATCAACGATGCGGAACGCTTCTCAGGCATACCCACTGTACGTGTCGAGATCGGACGTGCCTTAAAAAATGCTGAGCAAATTATCACCAAAGCTGTAGCACTTGTTGAAAAGAAAAAGTCTGAATCTCAATAAACATGAGCAATGCCATATAGAAAGGAGCAAAGCAAAATGAAAGCAAAATTAAAAGTCATTGAAGGCCATCTCATGACCGGTATTTCTTATATTCTTCCTGTAATCATCGGCGCCTCACTTATCGTTGGTTTAGCAAAACTGGTCGGATTAGGGTTTGGTGTTTCAGATTTAAACACCTATAAGGATGCTGGCGGCATACTGCACGGTGCCTATTTAATGGAGCAGGTAGGCTGGACAGGCATTGGCTTAATGAACGTCCTGCTCGCTGGATTTATCGCCTATTCGATTGCGGATAAATCAGGTCTTGCGGCTGGTTTTATCGGCGGGGCCCTTGCCAGCTCAACAAATGCCGGATTTATAGGTGCCGTCATCGCAGGCTTCTTCGCAGGATATGTTGCTCTTTTTGTGAAAAGAAAAATTCAAATTCAAGGCTCTGCAGCTGGGCTCGTCCCTCTGCTCATCCTTCCGCTTATTACCGTTGGCTTAACCGGACTTCTTATGTCAGTTCTGCTGGGCGGCCCATTAGGCGCTTTGAACACGGCATTAATTGAATGGATCAAAGGCATGGTCGCTGATGGAACAAGCACACTCGCGCTCGCTCTCATTTTAGGTGCGATGATTGGCTTCGATCTTGGCGGACCGGTGAATAAATCAGCGTGGATGGCTGGTAACGCCCTCTTCCTATCAGGTGTCTACCTCCCTGCCATTCTCGTCAATATTGCGATTGTCATTCCACCGCTTGGATACGGGCTTGCGACATTGATTCGAAAACGCAACTTCTCCCCAACCTTTAGAGAAGCCGGACGAGGCGGCCTTGTCATGGGCATTATCGGTATTACGGAAGGGGCGATCCCTTTTACCCTCGTCAATCCTTTGAAATTGATTCCGCTCAATGTTGTCGCATGTGCTGTTGGAAGCGGGGTCGCTGCATTATTAGGAGTTCATGACATCATGCCGCCAATTGGCGGGCTATACGGCTTCTTCTCAGTCGGAAACTGGTGGGCTTATTTAATCGGAGCCCTTACTGGCGCACTCGTCATCGGTATTGGCGCCAACCTGCTTGTGAATTTCTCTGAGAAAAAAGAACCAAAAACGCCGGAACATGATCAGAAGCAGAAAGAAGAAGACGATTTTGACCTTGTGCTAGAAGGATAATTCGAACGAAGAAAGGTGTCGTTGATCAATGACTGTCAATGTACATGTGATTCCACATACTCACTGGGACCGGGAATGGTATTTCACCACCTCCCGCTCCCGTATTTACTTAATGAAAAGCGTAATGGACATTTTAGATACCCTTGAAACAGATGAAAGATTCCATTACTTCATGCTCGATGCCCAGGCTTCCTTATTAGATGATTATTTGAAATGGCGTCCAGAGGATGAGAATCGAATCAAGAAGCTCGTCACAGCGAAACGTCTCATCATCGGCCCATGGTATACCCAAACCGACCAGCTCGTCATTTCAGGTGAATCGATTGTGCGGAACCTGCAATATGGGATTGAACGCTGTCAGCAGTTCGGCCACGTGATGAAAGTCGGCTATGTCCCTGATTCCTTCGGTCAATCCGCACAAATGCCTCAAATTTATCGCGGCTTCGGTATTGTCGATACAGCATTTTGGCGCGGCGTTTCTGACCATATGACCAATCATACTGAATTCAATTGGCGCGGCGCTGACGGCAGTGAAGTCTTTGCTGTGAACCTGCCATTTGGTTACTACTACGGCGGGAATATTCCTGAGAAGGATGAGGACTTACAAGCCTTTTTATCTGAAAAAATCGGTGCATTGCAAGCAAAGGCCACCACAAAGAATGTCTATTTCCCGAACGGCTTTGACCAAGCACCAATTCGCAAAAACCTGCCTGACTTATTAGAAAAAGCCAATGAACTTGACGAGCATCACTATGAAATCAGCAGTTTAGAAGATTATATTGCAGCCGTGAAAAAAGAGCGGACATCTTTTGAGACATTACAAGGAGAGCTCATTCATGCGAAACATATGCGGATTCACAAATCTATTTTTTCAACACGAGCGGATTTAAAAATCTTAAACAATCAAATTGAAAACTATCTCGTCAATGTGATGGAGCCCATCCTAACGATTAGCTATTCGCTTGGACACGACTATCCGCATGATACGGTTCGCGATATTTGGTACCTCATGTTTGAAAATGCAGCGCATGACAGCATTGGCGGCTGTAATAGTGACACGACAAACCAAGATGTCTTCTTCCGCTACAAACAGGCAAAGGAAATCGCCGAGAATCTTGTAGACTTACACATGCGTCTCATCGCTATTCGACTGCAAACAGAGCAGGAAATCACGTTCACGTTGTTCAATACACTGCCTTCAAAGCGTTCTGAAGTCATTGAAGTCGAGACGTTTATCACGGAACGTCCATTTACGCTAAAGGATGCAAATGGACGAACGCTTCAGTACACAGTGAAAAGCAAAACCGATGTCACAGATTATGTGCTGGCACAGCAAATTTCTCTTAACCCAAGTAAAGAAGTGTACATGCCAAAGCAAGTATGGAAAGCCGTGCTGCTGATTGAAGCCATCGACTTACCGTCAGTAGGCTATACACAAGTCAGCATGGTCTTCGATGAATCAAGTGAATCTCTATGGGAAGAAACTGAAGGACGCGTGATCGAAAATACGTATTACCGCATTGCGGCAAATGACAACGGATCACTGGACATCACAGACAAACAAACAGGCAAGACCTTCTCTGAGCAAATGATCTTTGAAGACAACGGAGACGATGGGGATTCTTACAACTATTCACCACCGCGTGAGGATCTGTATGTGTCATCAAAAGATCTTTCATCAGCGGACATCTCAGTGTCTAAAAGCGGTCTGCAAGAGGAGCTGACCATCAAGCTTCAGCTCACTGTCCCTTATGACCTAGAGGCGCGCTCTCAGCAATCGGCTGCGACATCACTTCCGATCACAGCGAAGGTGGCATTAAACAAAGACGAGGCTATCATCCGTTTTCATGTAGATGTCGATAACCATGCATTAGATCATCGACTTCGTGTTCTTTTTGATACAGGCATCGCATCAAACGTATCATTAAGCGATCAACAGTTTGGTACAATCGAACGTCCAACAGAGCTCACGCAAGAGCTTGAATGGTGGAATAATGAACATTGGGAAGAAAAACCGATCACCATTGAACCGATGCAATCCTTTGTCGCACTTCGTGATCAAGCATATGGTGCCGCTCTGTTGACCGACTGCGTGAGAGAATACCAAATCACAGGAGAAGGTTACACAACCATTGCGTATACACTCTTCCGCTGTTTCGGAAAAATGGGGAAAGAAAATCTCCTTTATCGTCCAGGACGCGCATCTGGGGAAAAAATTGTGGAGACACCTGAAGCTCAGCTGCAAGGTGCACTGTCATTCTCATTTGGTATGCACTATAGCAAGGATGCAGTCAGCGAGGGACACTTAGCGCAGCTTGCCAAACGGTATACCACCCCTGTTCAATGCTACGAGCGGGCAGATTTTTTAAACGGTCGTTTAATTTTCTCTTTCCGAGATGAAAAAGAAGACTTACAATCTACTTATAGCCTGCTTGACATCGAGACAGATGGAGCCATTCTAAGCGCTCTGAAAAAAGAGGAGCATGGAACAGGCATTGTCATTCGTCTCTTCAATCCATATTTAACGCGTCAAACAGCCGCTTCAATCAATAGTTCATCTCTACAACACGGAGAAACAGCGAATTTAGGAGAAACACCTGAAGGACAGATACTCAAAGCACAACATGGATCATTACACATTGAACCGCTTACACCTTGTCAGGTACAAACCTACATTGTAAAGAAAAAATGAACATGTAGGGGCGGGATCCATTGGATTCCGCCCCTCTTTAATGGAGGGCATTGATCATGCGAATTGGAGGCATTGAAGCAGGCGGAACGAAATTTGTCTGCGGCTACGGAACAACAGACGGAACGATTGAACACATGACTTCCTTTGCAACAGGGAATCCAGATGAAACATGCCGGCAAGTGATCGATTACTTTACAAAGAATCGTGTTGATGCAATTGGAATTGGGGCATTCGGTCCTGTCGATGTGAAAGAGCAAAGCCCAAGCTATGGGACGATTTTAGACACACCAAAAACGGCCTGGCGTCAATTCCCTTTCCTCTCTACCTTAAAACAAGCCCTCGGGATCCCGATGAAGCTTGATACCGATGTGAACTGTGCAGCACTCGGAGAAGCTCGTTTTTCAACTGAAGCAGAAAAACCTGCCTCCTTGGTCTATATTACTGTTGGGACTGGAATAGGCGGCGGGGCCTATATTGAACATCGCCTTATTCACGGATTGCTGCATCCAGAAATGGGTCATATCACCGTTCAGCGGCATCCTCATGACACATACGGAGGCTGCTGCCCTATACATCATGATTGTTTAGAGGGACTGGCATCTGGACCTGCCATTGAAGGACGCTATCATACACTGGCACCCATGCTACCAGAGGATCATCCTGCCTGGTCACTTCATGCTTACTATCTCGGGCAGATGACTGCTAACCTGCTGCTCACCCTTTCACCAGAACGCATCATTCTAGGTGGAGGCGTGATGAAACAGCCGGCTATGCTGCCGCTTATTCTTGATGAAACAGACAAACGGCTTCACGGCTATTTGCAGCTGCCAAAGCCTTTACATGAAATTATCACAAAACCATCCTTTGATGGATTATCTGGTTTAATGGGCGCCATTGCTCTTGGAACTGATGCCTTACAGGCGCAAGGAGCCGCGCAATGATGATGACGGCAGATCCTCGAACCTATCAGCTGATTCAGCGGCTATTTGAAACGAAGGGGTTCGTGAAGCTGGAGGAGCTCACTGCCTCTTTTCGCTTATCTGACCGCTCTATCCGCAATTTAATCAAGGAAGCAAATGAGTATTTAAAGGAAACTGGGGCCATGATTAAAACGATTCGCGGGAAGGGATATACTCTTTTAACGAGTGACCAAGACGCTTTCTTACTTTGGCTTCATCAGCAAAAGCTTCCTGCCCGCTCTCTTGTCCCCGTCATGCCAGAAGAGCGTGTACGATTTATGATGAGAAAGCTGCTGCTTCAATCAGATTACTTAAAAATTGACCAGCTGGCTGAAGAACTGTTTATCAGCCGCATGACGGTCAGCAGTGATTTAAAAAAAGGACGAGAGCTGTTAGTCCGTTACGGCATGACCCTTGTATCAAAGCCTGGATTTGGCTTAAAGATTGAAGGAGATGAGCTGCAAAAAAGAACGTGCTATGCAGACTTACTTCTTGAAGAAGAGCCTGCTCTCTCTCATATCACCGAGCGGGAGCAGCTCCATTTTCCTGATATTTCTCTTGAAACCATTCGATCTATTGTGTTGACGAACCTGCATCAAGAATCATTGCTCATTAAAGACATTGCCTTAAAAAATTTAGTCATTCACTTAGCCATTGCGATTCAGCAAACACGAAAAAACCAGCGGATATCCGCTAGTACTGCCCGTACACAAAGATCACCCGTTTTGATGAGAATTGCACAAAAAATCATACAGCAGGTGAGTGACACTTTTTGCGTGACCTTATCAGAGGATGAAACAGATTACTTAGTCATGCATCTATTGGCGAATCAAACGTGGAAAGAAGCCGCCCAGCATCAGACGACAGTGGAAGTTCAGCAGGCGGTTACAGTCTTTCTACAGCACATTGAAAAAATAAGCGGTCATCGTTTTGCTGATGACAGCATCCTGCAGCAAGACTTGATGCTTCATATGAAGCCGCTATTAAATCGAATCCAATATGGCGTATCATTACAAAATCCGCTTTTGCATGAGATCAAAGCGTCCTATCCTTACCCGTTTGATTTGGCTGTCAGCGGACTAAATGCCTTGCAGCTGGTGCGTACGCCAAATGAAGACGAGGCCGCATATGCTGCCTTGCATATCGCTGCTTCATTTGAAAGAAGTCAGCTCGACACCTCGCAAAAAAAGAAAGCCATTATCGTGTGCGGGTCTGGACTAGGGACGGCAAGGCTCCTTGAAATTAAATTGAAGGCAGCCTTTCAGCACGAGCTTGACATTGTTGAGCTCTATTCCTATCAGGATTATCTCATGAGCTCCTCTTTGCCGTGTGACGTCATCATCACAACCGTTCCACTCTCATCAAAGGGGAAACCAGTCATTCAAGTCAGCGCCTTTTTTGAACATCATGATATACAGCGTGTAAATGAAGTCATTCATTTATTAAATGGACACGGGGCACCCTCAAAAGAGCTGATGGCGTTTTTTCAAGAGCGATTGACTTTCATGAATGCTGATCTAAGCAGCAAGGATGAGGTGTTAGATATATTATGCAGCCGTTTAGAGGCGCATCAGCTAGTATCGTCTTCTTTTCGGTCCTCGGTGCTTGAGCGGGAGCAAATGTCGTCTACCTATCTTGGCAGCGGCATTGCAATGCCGCACCCGCTCATCACAAATGAAGGCATCTCCTCTGTAGCCATCGCACACTTAAAACAGCCAATTGACTGGCAGGGAGACCAAGTTTCACTTGTCTTTTTATTAGCGATTCATAAGGATGACGCTGCCTGTATGAACCAATTCTTTGAACAGGCTGTCGATTTACTAGACAATCCAGACCGCATTCACTCCCTCAAGCAAGCCAACACATTTAATGAGCTGATGGATGCGTTGTTTCAATAAGATCAAACAAAAGGCCGCCCAATTCATGAGGCGGCCATTGTGTTATTGAGATATACGTCATCAATCGTAGATAATATTTTTTCCTTCTTCACTTAATTTTTTTAAGGAGCTCAGCATATGATTGATTTCTTCATCGGAATGTCTTTCCCATGAACCTAATTCTGCAACTATTTTCAACGGAGATTTCGATCGATAAGAACGTGTTGGGTTGCCAGGAAATCTTTTATCAGTCACATTTGGATCATTTTCAAATTCGCCTAACGGTTCTACAATATAAATTCTTTCTTTCCCATCAGACCTAGCTAATTCAGCACCCCATTTGGCCGCATTAAGTGTTCCGGTGAAATAGATATGGTTTGATTTTTTATCCTGATAATTGGATAAATGCAGCGGTTCAAGCAGATCTCCAATCTTCAATTCCGCTTTTGTCCCATGAAAAAATGGCCCGGGATCTAACACCTTTTGCTTGTCATTCATACAGCCACACCCCTCATCGTTTTTGACTTGCGTATAACAGTATACGGCTAGATATGGGCGAGAAACAGTCTATAAATTTCATTAAATTCGGGGTATAATAATAGTAGAGAGTTAGATGTGAACAGACATAAGTACTGTAAATAAAAACGGAAATTTCGCATTCACACCAACAATGACGAAAACAAGAATACCTTCCACAGCTGACAGCGTCACAATCAATCCATGGTTCATTGGATATTCCTTCGCAATCAATTTCTGTCCTATATAATTCAAACCATAAAAAATCAAAAACAATGTGAAGAACATAAAAAAAATCGTCATCATATAAACAACCCCTTTCTGATAATGGATTTTTATCCAATTTTTACAATATATCATCAGACTATCATGTTAGAACAACTCGAACAATATGATCTTTCCCATAAAATGAACGAAAAAAAGCCAATCACCCGCTCATAAGGTGATTGGCTTTTTCATATGTTATTTCCCGATGTTGTCTCCATTTTGCTGAATCAAGGTTTCATACCAATAAGAGCTCTTTTTGCGAATTCTTTTGAGGTCTTTTAGGTCAAATTCGTCGCGATTGACGTAGATGAACCCGTAGCGCTTGGAGCATCCTTGGTGTGTGCTGATTAAGTCGATGGCTGACCACGGGCAGTATCCGAATACCTCGACGCCGTCTGTGATCGCCCATTTGATTTGTTCGATATGTTTTTCTAGATAATCAATTCGATAATCATCCTGAATTGATCCATCTTCTTCTAACTTGTCGAATGCACCCAATCCGTTTTCCGTGATAATAAGCGGCAGCTGATAGCGGTCATAAATCTCGCGCATCGTTGAACGGAAGCCGACAGGGTCAATCTCCCAGCCAAACGCATTTTTGCTTAAGAATGGGTTGTTGCCGCCTTTGTAGACGCCATCTTCACCGGATTTCAAATGTTGATCTCCGCCGCGTGCAAATTCGTCGTTGCCATCTCCTTTACTCGCTTCAACCGTTTGTGAGGTGTAGTAGTTAAAGGCAATAAAGTCTGGCTTCGCGCTTTTCAAAATATCCATATCTCCCTCTTCGATGACAGGAAGAATGTCTTTTTCTTTCATGTACGCCCAAGCAAGGTTGTTATAACGGCCGAACACGGCCATATCAAGATAAAGCCAGTTGCGGATCGCATTGTAATTCGCCGCAGCAAGCACATCTTCAGGCTTTGGAGAAGCCGGATAAATGAGCGCAATGTTTGGCGCTGGTCCAATTTTCGCTTCAGGTAGCATTTGATGACAAAGCGTCATCGCTTTTGCCTGTGCAACGAGCATATGATGATTCTGCTGATACAGTTCTTTTTTCGGATTTTCTAAATTTGGATCAAGTGTACCGAGCGCTGATCCATGTAAGATCATCATGTTTTGTTCATTAATGGTCAGCCAATATTTTACCTTCTGACCATACTCCTGAAATAGAACCTCAGCATAGCGCTCAAACGCATCCACTGTCCCGCGGTTAGACCACCCGCCCTTTACTTGAAGCGCATGAGGCAGATCAAAATGATACATTGTCACGATTGGTTCAATGCCATAGCGGCGCAATTCATCGATGAGTGAATGATAGAATTCAATCCCCTTTTGATTGATCTCCCCATCTCCATCTGGAATGATCCGTGTCCACGCAATGGAAAAGCGATAAGCCTTCAAGCCCATTTCTGCAAACATCTTCACATCCTCTTTATAGCGGTGATAGTGATCACTTGCGACTTTAAAATCCGTTGTCCCTTCAGGATAACTTGCTCTCATGTCAATGACAGAAGGCCCCTTGCCATCCTCGTTCCACGCACCCTCTACCTGATAGGCGGAAGTAGATCCGCCCCAGAAAAAGTCTTTTGGAAATGATGCTAGTGTTGAATATCTCATGATTTCTTCCTCCTTTTGATTAAAGTAGATGTAAAAATGATTGCCCTGGTGTGATTTGTTTCTCTTCTGTTTCAATAATATCGCTAAACTCACCTGAATTGGTAATGATTACGGGTGTTGTGACTGACAGGCCTGAAGCTTGGATGGCTTCTATGTCAAACTCAGCAAGCAGTTCGCCTTCTGTGATGGTTTGCCCCTGCACAACCTTCGGGGTAAAATGCTTTCCGCCTAATTGTACGGTATCCAGTCCGATGTGAATGAGTACTTCTGCTCCGCTTTCAGAGGTTAGACCATACGCATGTCCAGTTGGGAACACCGTTGTCACAACTCCTGATACTGGTGCAAACAGCTTTCCTTCTGATGGAATGATGGCTGCGCCCTTTCCTAGTGCACCAGATGAGAATGCCTTATCCTGCACTTCCTCCAGCTTGATGACCTCGCCCTTTAAAGGACTTTTCACATGAGCTGCTTTGACCCCATGTTCGTTTTCAATTACCGGTGCAGAAGCGGCTGCCGGCGTTTCACCTTCATCTACTGGATCTTTAAATCCAATCAAATAAGTTAAGATGATCGAAAGGACGAACGAGACCGAGATACCGATGATGAACCCTGTAAATCCTTGACCATAGAAAATCGGCAGTGTCAGTAAACTTGGAAGACCTGACGCAATCGCAATACTTTGTGAATAACCGATGATCGCACCGCCGACCCCAGCAGAGATAACGGCTGCAACAAATGGTTTTTTCAAACGAAGCGTGACCCCGTATACAGCTGGCTCTGTGATCCCAAACACAGCAGAAACTGCTGTTGATCCAGCCAGTGATTTCAGTTTTTTATTCTTTGTTTTCAGCATAACACCGATAGAAGCACCGGCTTGTGAGAATACAGCTGGCGCAGTGGCCGGCTTGATATGATCCTTCCCATGGACTGCGATATTATTTAAAATCACTGGCACAAGTCCCCAGTGGATTCCGAAGATGACCAGAATCTGCCAAGCCATCGCAATTAAAGCACCTGCAAGTGTAGGACTAAAGGAGAATACTTTCAGCAAAACAGCTGCAATGCCATTCCCTGCATACACACCAAATGGTCCAAATACGACGAGTGTCAGCGGAACAACCGTGACAAGTAAAATCAGTGGTGTAATAAAGTTTTTAACACTTTCATGAATGACTTTGTTAAAGAAACGTTCGATATATCCCATGACAAACACTGCCAAAATGATTGGGATGACCGTAGATGTATAAGACATTAAGACGACTGGAATCCCGAAGAAGGTCACATCTCCGCCGCCTTTTGACAATTCTTGAATGGTTGGGTAAATAAGTGCACCTGCAATCGTCACAGCGACAAACGGATTCGCTTTAAACTTCCTAGCAGAAGTGAAGGCGAGCAATAATGGCAAGAAGTAGAACAAGCTGTCAGATGCCGCAAATAAAATTTGATACGACGTATCTTCAGGAGTTAACCATTTCGCGTTGATACAGATGCCTAATAGACCTTTTAAAATACCTGCACCCGCCATGACACCGAGAAGTGGTGTGAAAATCCCCGAAACAATGTCGACGAATTTCCCGAAAAGGCTTGTGCTCTCTTCACCTGATTTTGCAGATGAAGCAGCGGAATCCTCTAATAGATTCGTAAACTCTCCAATTTCTCGATATACCTCTGGTACGGTATTGCCAATGACCACTTGAAATTGGCCGCCGCTTTCCATGACTGTGACGACGCCATTTAATTTTTCAATGGCCGCTTTATCTGCTTTTGATCTGTCATTTAAGGTGAAGCGAAGTCTTGTGGCACAATGCACCAATGAATGAACGTTTTTCTCTGTGCCAATATGTTTGATAATGTCTTCTGCTAATTGACGATAACTCATGCAAAAACCCCCTTTTTTTCAAAAAAATACGTTTTTGGGCAAAATAAAAACCTAAACGGGCACCAAAAATAGTCGCAGCTTGCTGTTGCGCTTTTTTAGTGAACGTTTAGGTTTTGCCTGCCGAACAGTCACAATCCTCTAAGACGATCATTGTGAAACCGTATTCTTTTATGTTTATGAGCAAATAGTACCACTCACCTTTTCTCATGTCAACGCTTTCTTTTAAAATCTATCTTTATTTTTCTCGTTTGATCAGTCGATTCAAATGAATTGATAGATACAGCATCTCCTCTGATGTGAGATCCCGGCGATAGGTTTGATAGACATATTCTGCGATTTTCTTTGCGCAATCGTATGCTTTCGGATATTTCACTTTAATCAGCTGATATAAGTCCTGATCTTCGCTGACAAGGAGTGTTTCATTGATCAGACGCTGGACGAAAAAGCGCAAATGCGTGAGAAAACGATAAAAGTTGAGTGAGTCCTCATCAAATTCCATGTTGAGATGATATTTCACAATGGTGAGAATGGCATTGACTTCCTTTGTGATATTGACCGTCGTATTCATATCCTCATTGAGCTCTGCGTTAATGATATGCATGGCAATAAAGCCCGCTTCATCCTCAGGCAGTTCAATATGAAGACGCTCTTCAATCATCTCAAGACAGTCCTTTGCCACGAGAAATTCATCTTTGTATAAGCGTTTAATCTCCCAAATAAGCGAATTCTCAATCAGATGATTTTTCTTCAGCCGTTCGATGGCATAATGAATATGGTCTGCCAGCGATACATGCAGACTTTCGTTTAATCTTCGGTTCAGCTTTGTATGTGCATATTGGATCATTTCTTCGGTCACCTTGACCACATCATACGGAACCTCTTGAAGCAGCATTTTCATCCGCTCGTGAACGGAATGATCCTCCAGGCGGAAGACTTTATCAATCAACGATTCGTCCACCGGGTCCCCGGGACGTCGCTGGAACGCAATGCCTCTCCCCATGACGACGATTTCTTTTCCTTGTTCATCTATGACACTAATGACATTATTGTTTAGAACCTTTTGTATCTGCATTTCCAAACACCTCCGTCTATGACCAACAACTTTACAAAATATGCTCTCATCTTAACACAACTGTCAAATCACTTGGCGTTTTTATCTGACTTTTGCAATAGATTTCACCATGATTCTACCCTTTCATAGCTGGTCTGTTCCTTCAATTGCCTGCATACAATACTTCTGAGGAGGTGACCTTCTGTGAAGTCTTTTTTCTGGTCTGCATCATTTTTATTCTTGCTCATGTTCACCCTCATCATTCTAGGCATCGTGTTCTGGCTGAGTGGACAAGGCTTAGACCAGCTTTGGAGATATGTGCTCATTTCACTTGTCACAGCGGCCGTTTTGCACGGCGTCACCACTTGGCTGAAACGGCATGTGATGCACCTTTCATCCAAATAAAAACGGCTGCCCCGAGTGTTCAGGCAGCCGTTTCTTTATTCTTTGGTTGTTGCAGCTTCTTTCTGAGAAGCACGCAGCTCATCATTGATTTTTTTCGCATCCTCTAAAAACTCTGTTTCATATCCACTTTTGAGTGCCCACATATAAAATAGCAGAGCTACCACTGTAATCAGTGCCATGTCCCAGCCATAATGAATGATGTTATAACCGCCGAATTTATCACTGCCAAGACAGGAAATCGTCATCATCACAAGCAGGTACACAACCATCCAAGCACCCGCCTTAAAGTTGCGGCCGAATCCTTTCCACTTCGCTTTTGCTTGATAGTAAAAATAGATAGGTAGACCGATGAGAATAATGAACAGCACCTGACCTGTTAACGGCCATCTTGCCCAATACAGCGTCAATGAGGCAAAGACAAAACCGAGAGGAGCAATGATGCTGAGTCCTTTTATTCGAAGCGGACGATATAAATCTGTCCCTGTCTTTCTCAGCGTCATGACAGTCACTGGTCCCGTCAGATAAGAAATGAGTGTAGCGACAGAGATAATTTCAGCAAGTACACCCCAGCCTCTAAATAAAAACAGAAAGATAAACGATACGGCTAAGTTAAAAAACATTGCTGGACGAGGCACGCCGTAAATAGGGTGCAGACGGCCAAGCACACTTGGCATGTATTTGTTTTTTTCCATTCCATAAATCATCCGAGACGTCGTTGCGGTATACGTAATTCCTGTACCCGAAGGTGACACAAACGCATCCGCATATAAAATCAGAACAAGCCAGTTAATCCCAAGCGCAATGGCAAGGTCCGCAAATGGCGAGTTGAAATTCAAATGACCCCATCCATTCACAATCATAGAAGGATCAACAGCACCGATAAAGGCAACTTGTAAAAGGACATAAATCACAGTTGCAATGAAAATCGATCCGACAATGGCAATTGGAATCGACCGGCCTGGATTTTTTGCCTCACCGGCCATATTAATCGGGCTTTGGAAGCCATTGAAGGCAAACACAATCCCAGATGTCGCAACAGCTGTCAGCACACTCGCCCAGCCGTTAGGGGCAATACTTGTTCCAGAAGTAAAATTCTCACTATGAAAACCTACGAATAAGAGCGCACCAATTGTTAATCCTGGAATGACAATTTTAAACACGGTAATGAATGTATTTGCTTTTGAAAATAACCCAACTGTCCAATAATTAAGCAGAAAGTAAATCACAAGCAGCACACTGGCAACCATAAGACCTTCTGTCGTCAATACCCCTTTTGTGACCAAATGGGATGTCCACTTTGCCCATTCCCAAGGCCAAGAGCTCATGTACTGGACGGAAGCAACCGCCTCAACTGGTATCACGGAGACAATGGCGATCCAGTTCGCCCAAGCTGCAATAAACCCAATAAAAGATCCGTGTGAATATTGCGTATATTTCACCATTCCGCCTGCCTCAGGAAACATCGATCCGAGTTCACTATAAGACAAAGCGATAAATAAAATCACAACCATCCCAATCAACCAGGATAAAATAGCAGCAGGACCGGCGATTTGAGCCGCACGCCAAGCACCGAAGAGCCATCCTGAACCAATGATTGAGCCAAGACCTACCATCATTAAAGCGAAAGTTCCCATCCTACGATGCAAATGATTCATGTTCATAACACCTTTCGATTAAAATACAGAGCATGTGTCAAGCAAGCGTCTTTCTTTCAAAGCAGCTCACATTAAAATGGCAAATATTTCTTCTAATGAACCTTTACCCTTGTTCATTTTTTTGCCTGTTATATTATCTCTCAATTCTTCATTTTCTGAAATAGTCGAACATGCTTATTTCAAAAGAAAGCGCTTTTCCACCTGTTCAATCTATTAGACTGAATAACTACCTTTACCCTTATTTTGAAAAAAACAAAACAAAAAAGATAGAGGAAATGACTTCCTCTATCTTCTAACCCCCGTCATGTACAGAAAAAAAGGATAGAGGGGGGGTTCCCTCTATCCTTGTGAAATCGCTTGTTCTTTTTCAATGACAGCTAGTCTTTCTTGTACTTCTTCTTCAGATAAATTGTGCTGTTTCACATACAGGTTCCGTTCGCTTGTGCGGCATTCATGACTGCAGCTGCGCATATACTTATGCTCACTCTCTTCAGTGGCAATCATCTTACGGTTACATGCAGGGTTCGCACAGTTCACATAACGCTCGCAAGGCTCACCAGTGAAGAAATCTTTTCCGACAACCACATGCTCTGTTTGATTCACTGGTACTGTTAAGCGATTATCAAACACATAGCATTGACCGTCCCATAGCTTCCCTTGCACTTCTGGGTCTTTTCCGTAAGTGACAATTCCGCCGTCAAGCTGAGAGACATCTTCAAAGCCTTCACGCTTTAACCAGCCTGAAAATTTCTCACAGCGTACACCGCCTGTGCAATAAGTCAGGATTTTTTTCCCTTCAAGAATCTCTTTATTGTCACGAATCCACTCAGGTAATTCACGGAATGTCTCAATATCAGGACGAACTGCCCCTCTAAAGTGACCAACATCAAACTCGTAATCATTACGCGCATCAATCACAACAGTATCAGGTGATTGCATTTGCTCGTAAAATTCAACCGGGCTAAGATGTTTCCCCGTTAATTCCAACGGATTCACATCATCCTCAAGGCTGAGGTTCACTAGTTCATTCCGATGACGGACGTGCATTTTTTTAAACGCATGACCATCTGCTTCGTCAATTTTGATCGGCATAGACGCAAAGCGCGGATCTTCTTTTAACGCTTGCATGTACTTGTCCGTTTGCTCAATGGTTCCAGAAACCGTTCCGTTCAAGCCTTCTGCTGATACGAGGATACGGCCTAACAAACCAAGCTCCTTACAGAATGCTAAATGCTCTGCTGTAAACGTCTCTGGGTCCTCAATGGGGACATATTGATAGTAAAGTAAAACGCGATATTGTTTTTCCATCTATATAAACACCTCTTAAATTTAATCAAAACATACCATTCTTTATCATACAGGAAATACATACCTAAAGGCAATGTCGGCGGCTCAATTCCATAAAACGGAAGGGTCTTTCTTCTCATATATTCGATGGTTTGATTGGAGACTATGTAAAGAAAAGATTATCGACACCATTCAAATCATTGAGGCCTTTCAACCTCAAAAAACTGCACATAAAAAAGCACAGGCATCGCACCTGTGCTTTTCCTTCGATTAAAAATCAAAGTTATCTGGATCTGGACCTGTGCGCTCATCTTCATTGAGCTGATCAATGACACCCATCTCACGTGCGGACAGCTCGAAATCGAAGACTTGTGTGTTTTCGATGATTCGGCTCTTCGTCACAGATTTTGGAATGGTGATAATGCCATGCTGTAAGTCCCAGCGAAGGATCACTTGCGCTACTGATTTATCATGTTTTTTCGCGATATCCTGGAGAACAGGATGGTTCAGAAGCTTCCCGCTGCCTAATGGCGACCACGCCTCTACATGAATTCCTTTCGATTTGCAGTAGTCTCGTAAAGGCTCCTGCGTCAGCTTCGGATGAAGCTCGATTTGATTCACCATTGGCACAACTTCTGCCTCTTCCAATAAATCCTCTAAATGATGCTGATGGAAATTACACACTCCGATCGCTCGAACGCGTCCATCCTGATATAGCTTCTCTAGCGCTTTCCACGTCTCTTTATATTTACCTTCAACTGGCCAATGAATTAAATAAAGGTCTAATACATCTAGTCCCAGCTTGTTCATGCTTGTTTCAAAGGCTTCGAGTGTTGATTCATAGCCTTGATCATTATTCCAGACCTTTGTCGTAATGAATAGATCATCGCGCGAGATGCCTGATTGCTGAATGGCTTTGCCTACCCCTTCTTCATTTTGATAGGCTGCTGCTGTATCAATGCTGCGGTAGCCCGCTTCAAGAGCGTCTTTGACTGCATTTACAGCCTCATCCCCATCTTTTACCTGCCATACACCAAAGCCTAGCTTCGGCATTTTTACTCCGTTTGCTAATGTGACTGTATCTGTTAATCCACTCATCAAACAAACCTCCGCTTCCTTTTTACTTACCAAGCACTATACCCGAATTTTCAATTGATCATGCATGACATTCTGACTGAGTTATTTGATATATTTTCCCATATCAACTTGATTGGCGTCAACGATTTGATATTCGCTGGTTTGATCTTTTGTTTTAGAAAAATCATATGTCGTTAAAAATGCCTGATCATAGAAAGTCAGACCGTATGTTTCCTTCTTATTCTCATACACCCTGATCCAATAAGACTCTTTTGAAGTTTTTTTAGTTTCATTCGTTTTCTTTAATTTCATACCTGAAAATTCCTTCAGCAGCTTTTGAATATCCGCTTTCTTTTCCACTTTAACACGCTCATTATCATGCTCAATTTGAATCGAAGTCACCTTGTTTTGATCAATCGAGACCACATCATCAAAAGAGTATGTTTTTGCATTGATTAGAAAATAAATACCAATTCCTAATAAAATAATGACGACTAAACCAATCATCCACTTTTTCAACCTAACTCCTCCTTCTATTCACACCACACCTATAAAAACAGTGAAGTCCAATCATCCTCCTCAGAAAATACCTGAATCCCATGCTGTTTTAGCAAGGCGGATGTCACTCCATCCCCAGCTTTTGTCCCCCCGTTAAACTCTCCGCGGTAAATCATCCGGCTGCCGCAGGAGGGGCTGTACTCTTTTAACACAACCGCTGTTGCTTTCAGAGACTGAACCTGTTCCAGCGCGGCTTTCGCACCTTTTACATACATCTCAGTGACGTCAGTTCCATGAACATCGACAACAGCAGCCTGCCCCCGTAAAACATCATATCCATCTCCGCCAATGATTTCTGCCGGAGGTCTAGGCGTGGAGAAGCCGCCAAGGAGCTCAGGACAAACTGTGACTGCCTTTCCCTCCTGAACAAGCTCCTCAATTCGCTGATCTAATCGATGGCTGCCATTATACCGAACCTTCAACCCAGCAAGACAAGCACTGACGACAATCATGTATGTTCCTCACTTTTTTTACTGACTTTAAAATAAATACATAAAGGCAAGAAACATATCGTATTCACCAAAAAGGGCAGAGCACAATACAAAGCAGCACCCCAAATTGGTTCTCCAGGTCCTGCAATACCAAAAAAATAAACAAATAATAGCACGCTGACAAACAATCCCACGAATGGCATGATGAATACGTATTTTTTATAATTTTCTATCATTTCTTTCTCCAATGAGCTCCCTCCCTTTCTTCATGGCCTCGAATAACATCAATATATGTTAATTTTACCATAAAAAACCGAAATCATCTCCTCTTTACGATGGTTTCGGTTTTTTATCTATATCTTTTCTTTCCAAGCCTTTAAGAAACGCTCAATCACTTGTAATTCATCTTCATGAAACTGCTGTAGAAATTCTAAATAGGACGTGACTGCATTTTCATGTAGTTCATCATGAAGCGCTGCCAATTGCTTTCCTTCCTCTGTCAAAGAATAATAGACAGATTTCTTATCACCCTGCCGGTGGCAATAGTCCACCATGCCTTTTTCAATTAGTTTTTTCACAGCCTTTGTAATAGCTGGCTTTGATAGTTTTAGTTGTTGAGATAGAAATGTATTGTTTGATTCGTTTGGATTGGCTTGAATCATCGATAAAATGTGAAGCTGTGTGAGTGTCCATTCTTGTTTGAGTGTATCAGTCGTGGTAATCAGTGGATCTGTTGGATCATTCCGTCTCTTTTCCCTATGCATAATCAGATCTTGAATCGCTTTTAATACAATCTGCTCTTTTGTTTCCATCTGAACCTCCACTCTTAACTGGTTAATAAAATGGTACTAATAATGAAGAAAGGAGTCAAAAGAAATGTCGATGTGAGTAAAATAATAGGACATCGGACCTGAAAATTGCATATGTACTTTTATACTAGATTCCCCTCAACCAGTCACATGCTATAATCATGGGGATGTCATCCAATTTATCAAAATGAAAAGGTGAGCTAAATGAAACCTGAACAACAAATGGCCATTCGCCAGTTAGAAGAAAAGATACACCTGTTTTCCTCTGCTGTAAACGGAACCTTCCTTGCATCGGACGATTTCGTTCTATCAAATACTCATATATCGACTGACACGTTCAATTTGCTCTTACCGACATCAGCTCAAATCCAAGATCCAAAAAAAGTGAAAGCAGCCATTGAACACATGCGGTCACAGAAACTCATCTTCAGCACATGGGTTGATCACCGTTTACTCCATCCTGATTGGGCTGATTTATTAAAGGAATATCAGCTTCAAGAGGTCGAACGCAATACCATCATGATGCTAGAGCATACAGGTGACATTGATCCAGTCACATCCCCAGCACTTACAATCAAGGAAGTTCTTGATGAGCAGACACTCTTTGATTACAAACATATCTTTATTGAACTATTCAAAGGGTCGAAAGAGGCCGCCGCCTTAGAAGACTATTTCCAGCGTTTTTCGATTGAAGCATTACACTCAAAAGCTCGCATGTTCGTGGGGTATGAACACCAAAAGCCGGTCACAACAGGCTTATTATTCGAGGCAAACGACAGCTACGGTATTTATGATGTCATGACAAGGGCCGAACACCGCGGAAAAGGACTTGGCAGTGACATGTTTCATTACCTTCTAACCCAGACAGAGAATAAACAAAAATGTGTCATCTTACAAGCATCAGCAGACGGCAAAAATATTTACCAGCGTGCCGGCTTCCAACCAATCGGCGAAATGGCCGTCTTTGAATAGAAAGGTACTTTCCCTTTGAAATGAACATAAAAAAGCTGCCTATCTTTAGGCAGCTATTCAGCATGATGCTGACGATCCATATAAAGCGGCGGTCTCTTCAGCGAAATCACCGCACAGCTAAAGGCAATCAGTACAAACACAGCACCGAATTTAGCCAGATCAACAGATGAACCGGTCATCGTAAACATGACTCCGCCAACCGCAGATCCAATCGAAATGCCGATTTGCAAAGCCGATGTATTTAAGCTCTGCTGAATATCAGACGTCACAGGATCTGTTTGAATCAAATAACTCTGCAAAGCAGGCGTCAGTGCCCAGCTGAGCGCACCCCAAAGGACAACCATGACCATAAAGAGCGCGAACACCCCCGCTGTATAAGGAATGGTAAACATGACAACCGCAAACGCGATTGTCACAAGCAAAATCGCTTTTCCTGAACCCAGTTTGTCACTCAGCCAGCCGCCAAATCCATTCCCGCCTATAGACGCAAGCCCGAAGATCAAATAACAAATACTAATCCAAAACGGGGTCATATGCAGAACTTCCATCAGAAATGGAGTGAAATAAGAATAAAGCATATAATGGCCTGCAAGCATAAACAAACTGATCAAGTGTGCACTAAAAATCTTCGGATGCCCTAAAGAACGAATCTGCTCTCTAAGAGGCGTCACTTTTTCAACAGGCATTTTTTCCAATAGAAAATAGATCAGCACCATCGATATGGCAGAAAGAATACTGATTCCTAAAAACATCACTCTCCAGCCAAAGCTCTCTGTAATAAAAATACCGATCGGTACACCGAGAACAAGTGAGGAGCTAATACCAATAAAAATCAGCCCTAATGCCTTCGCACGATGCGCTGGTTCCACCAATTTAGCAGTGATCGTCAGTGACAACACCACCACTAGCGCTGTGCTCATCGCGATCAACACCCTTGATATCATGACAAGGGCAAAGGTCGAACTAAAATAAGTGAACACATTCCCTAATGTAAACACCAATAACGCGATTAAATAAAGGCGCTTTCGTTCGATTTTGGCTGTAGCGGTCAGCAGCACGGGTGCTGAAATGGCATACACAATTGCAAATACCGTAATAAGCTGTCCGGCTGTTGCAAGAGACACATTCAAATCCTCTGCAAGACTTGGCAGAATGCCTCCGACCACAAGCTCAACTAATCCAACCGCAAAAGTAGAAACGGCTAATAAATATACTCTCCAGTTCATGTCTAACATCCCTTCTGTATATCATCGCTTTCACTTTTGATACAGGGTGCAGACAAACAAAAAAACCCTGATTACAAAAAAGGAAAGCGCGCTTTTGTAATCAGGATTTATCGGATCCTGGTAGAAACCCTCAAACCATATTATTGAGGTTATACAAGTCTATTTTTTTCTTCACATATATTAGCATAGCCTTACATAACTCGCAAGCTGTAAAAATAGAAAAATACTACCATTCCGTTACCTAAACAAAAGGCGCTGTAAAAGGAATCAGAACAACTTGCTTTCTCCCCCATTTACAGGTAAACTGATGAAAAATCAACGAACAAGGATCAACGTAGATCTGGAATAGTAGCTTGAATCGATCTTTAACAGAGAGGGAACGGTGCTGAGAAGTTCCTACTGACATCTTCAAGTGAACCTGCCGATTTAGTTCTGTTTCATACAGCGGTTCATACCGTTATCATGATTAAGTGTAAAGCTGTGCTTTAAATTAGGGTGGTACCACCAGGAATGGTCCCTAACTTAAAGTACAGCTTTTTTGTTTTTAAAAAGGAGGAACCTGCAATGTCAAAAAAACAATTTGTTGAGAAAATTACAAGCATGGAAGACGACTTTGCCCAGTGGTATACAGATGTTGTCACAAAGGCAAGGCTCGTCGATTATTCAAGCGTGAGAGGCAGTATGATCATTCAGCCGTACGGCTTTAAAATCTGGGAGAATATTCGCGACGAACTTGACCGCCAAATTAAAGAAACGGGTCATGAGAATGTCTATATGCCGCTTTTTATCCCAGAGAGCCTGCTTCAGCAGGAAAAAGATCATATCGAAGGCTTTGCTCCTGAAGTGGCGTGGGTGACACACGGCGGTGAATCCGAATTACAAGAAAGGCTCTGCGTCAGACCAACCTCTGAAGTGCTGTTCGCTGAGCATTACAAAAACATTATTCATTCCTACCGTGATTTACCGAAGCTATATAACCAATGGGCCAATGTTGTCCGCTGGGAAAAGACAACACGTCCCTTCCTCAGAACCCTTGAATTCCTATGGCAGGAAGGGCACACGTGCCATGAGACTGAGCAAGAAGCGATTGAAGAAACAGAAAGAATGCTTCACACTTACGCTTCTCTTTGCGAAGATCTCCTTGCCATTCCTGTCATTAAAGGGAGAAAAACAGAGAAGGAAAAATTCGCCGGCGCTCGCTTCACCTATACGGTTGAAAGCTTGATGCATGACGGAAAAGCGCTGCAAACTGCCACTTCTCATTTCTTCGGGAACGGATTTGCCAAAGCATTTGGCATCGAATTCTTAAACCGTGAAGGAAAACTAGAGCATGTCCAGCAAACCTCTTGGGGTTTCACAACAAGAATTATCGGCGCTATGATCATGGTGCATGGCGATGACAGAGGGCTCGTCCTCCCGCCAAATATTGCGCCAACCCAAGTGCGTATCGTGCCAATCGCTTCTCATAAAGAAGGGGTACTGGATCATGCCTACGAATTGAAGAATCGCCTCGCCCGCATCGCACGTGCTGACATCGACGCAACCGATAAACAGCCAGGCTGGAAATTCAACGAGTGTGAAATGCAGGGTATTCCGCTACGTGTAGAAGTAGGACCAAAGGACATCGAAAAAGGACAAGTGATGCTCGCAAGACGAGACACTGGTGAAAAGCAAGCTGTCACGTTAGATGCACTTGAACAAACCATCACAGCAACACTTGAAGACATCCAGCGGACGATGTACGAAAAAGCGAAAGAACGATTACACGAAAAGACATCACACGCCCACACAATCGAAGACATTGAGCAACTTCTTGCGGAAGAAAACCGATTGATTAAAGCCATGTGGTGCGGTGATGAAGCCTGTGAAAACGACATTAAAGAAAGAACAGGCGCGACCTCACGCTGTATCCCATTCGAACAGGAAACCATTTCTGACACATGTGTCTGCTGCGGCAAGCCTGCATCTGATATGGTGTTCTGGGCGAAAGCCTATTAAGAATATGAACGATAAAGGAGCATCTCTCATGATGCTTCTTTTTTGTTAAAAAGACCCAAACACCCATTGACCTCACCTGCATGATCCCCTATAATTCATATTAATATAATCGGTTTTTAAGACATTAACTGGAGTGGTGATACATGAAACGCTGGCCCTCATTCTTTGCCGAACGCTGTCCTAAATGTAAATCCGCATTAGAAGTCTCAAAGTCCAATGCCCTGCAAGGCAAAGTCGTGAAAACATGTCCCAACCTTCATTATCAAAAAGAGTACCACCCCGCACTAGAAACGTATATCGAGCACGATGACGTCCAATAAAAAAGACCAACATGTTTGCTTTGTTGGTCTTTTCTTTATAAAATATCCAGCCAAATTTTGACCGCTGTCGCCGTAATCATCACAGCAAGTGCCCATTGCAAGTAGACGGCATTGATTTTCTGACCGACCTTCGCACCAATCGGAGCTGCCACCAAACTTGCCGCCATCAGCACAACAGCAGGAAGAAGCATGACCTGACCCGTCAATACCTTTCCAGTCGATGCGCCTATCGCAGAAAGAAACGTAATCGCAAGAGACGATGCAATCGTCATCCGTACAGGAATTTTTAAAATAGACAGCATTACAGGCACTAAAATAAATGCGCCGCCTGCACCTAATACCCCGGAAACACTGCCAATCACAAAGGCAATAGCTGATGCCAGCCCTTTATGAAAAGTGACTTCTCCCTCTGCGTCTGCACGCTGTCCTTTTTTCGGAATCAGCATGAGAATTACCGCCACAATGGCGAGTAATCCATAGACGAGGTTCATCCCTTTCTCCGGCATAAAATGTGATACATAACTGCCTAATAAGCTGCCCGCCAATATACTGCTTCCCATATATAAAATCAGCGAGCGATGTAAAAATCCGCTTTTCCGATAAGCAAGTACACCACCCAGTGTCGAAAAAAGCACTTGAATGGCGCCAATCCCTGATACCTCGTGTGCTGATAGTGCCATCACACCGAAAAGAGGCGGGATATAAAGCAGCATGGGATAGTTGATCACAGATCCGCCGATCCCCACCATTCCTGATAAGAAGGAACCAAGACATCCGATGATAAAAAGTGTAATCAAAAATGCAAAATCCACGATGGTCTCCTCCTTTGCAAAAGGAAAAGGGGATCTTCAGCAGATACCCCTACATCCTTTAGGACCCTTTTCTCATCCAGAACTTCAGCACGTGACCTTCTTCTGTCTGCGTGATCAATTCATGTCCGCTTGACTTCGCCCATGCGGCCAAGTCAGCTTTAGCCCCTTTATCTGTTGCATGTATTTCTAAAACTTGACCTTTCGCCAAGTCGTTCATTTTTTTCTTCGTTCGAATAATCGGCATTGGGCATGCGAGCCCTGTTACGTCTAAAATTTGATCTGATGTCATTTGATTGTTCCTCTTCTCTTATTTTATTGGACATTACCGAATCGCACAACGGTTTGGACCCATTTCCATTTCCCGCTGCTCTTCCACATCTGGGTTCAGCTTCCCCATATTGGCTTGACGAATCTCTTGAAAGGCATGCGGCTGTGCAGGCAGACCTTCCGTCACCATCTTTCTAAACACATGTTGATCTTCAATATGAAGCCCATGATTCTCTTTTAAAAGTGAGCCTAGCTCCTTCCAAACACTGCCGTCTTCATTCATTTCTTCTATGGTCATGAAGTGCGCAGGCAGAACGATGTATTCCTTTGAAAACGCCATATACCGTTCATAAAGCGTCTCTCTCAAATCATCTACCCAGTCCTCCGCCATTCCAGCAAGATCAGGTCTTCCAATTGAATCAATAAACAAAATATCACCTGAAAGAAGATATTGATTGTCTACGATAAAAGATGTTGAGCCGATCGTATGTCCCGGGGAATAAATGGGTTGAATATCAATAGAAGCTGTTCCAATCGTTATCCGCTGTCCTTCTTCAAGACGTTCATATTCAAAGGTTACCTCTTCTGCATCTTTTGGCGGCAGCCAGTAGGTGGCACCCGTTTGTTCAGCCAGCTTTTTCCCACCAGAAATATGATCTGCATGAAGGTGAGTATCCATCACATGCGTCACAGAGACCTCATGCTTTTTCGCAAAATCCATATAGACCTCCGTCATTCGAGCTGCATCCACGACCGCAGCTTCTCCATTGGACATGATCATATAGGACAGACAACCCTTGCCCATCCGTACAAATTGATACAGCTCTCCGCCGCCTTTTAAATTACCTATTTTCACTGGCTCTAGATGCTCACTCCATGCCCTCATGCCGCCCTGCAAATAATGAACAGGCACGCCAGCCTCTGACAGCATCTCCGCCACCAGGATAGAGGAACCTTCCTTAGCACAAACCACCAATACTTCACGGTCACTAGGAATGTGCTGTAAAAGACCGTCTACTCCGTCAAGCAGATCAAAATAAGGCACATTCATATCAACGATTGCTTCCCCTTCAATCTTCCAGTCCTGTACATCTGCTTGATTTCGCACATCTAGCAAAAAGAGCGGCTCTTTGCCCACGATCTTTTTTGTTAACTGCTCTGCAGTCATGGCTTTTACCGTCATGCTTTATTCAGCTCCTATTTTTCAATGGCTCCTGTCCAGCTATTCATGCCTGGCACCACATTGATTAATTGTTGAAATCCTTTCTCTTTTAGCTTTTGCGCAGCTAATTCACTTCTTCTGCCTGAATGACAGATGAGATAAATGTCCGATTCTCTTGTTAACTCCTCTGCACGATCTTCCACCTCACCAAGCGGGATATGAACAGTTCCTGGGATATGCCCCGCTTCGTATTCATCCAGCTCTCGTACATCCAAAATAAACAGAGATTGATCTTCTTTTACCTTCTGTTGAAAGGCATGCAAAGATATTTCCGAAATCATGGGCTCCCCTTCTTCCTCTTGCGCTCCGCCCTTACGAATCAAATGATGGAGCACCTGTCCTTCTACTCTTGTTCCTAAAAACTCATGGCCGGCACTTTTTGACCAAGCCGCTAAATCCGCTGCTGATCCTTTATCGGTAGCTTGCACTTCAAGTACATCTCCTGGCAAAAGCTCATTCATTTGTTTTTTTGTTTTCACAATCGGCATCGGGCATGCCAATCCTTTTGCATCTAAAATGACTGTTGGTTGCTGCATGTGATGTCCTCCTTTATATAGGGGTGGGGGTATATTTTTATGCGTGCTTAATGCCAAGCATTCATACCACCCTTGATGTTTGTAATATGAGTAAATCCTTGCTTCTTCAATATTTTCGCTGCCTGCATACTTCTTATTCCGCTTTGGCATATCACATAGACCTCTTTGTCTTTCGCAAGCTGATTTGCTCGTTCTTTTAGCTGAGGTAATGGAATGTTTCGAAATCCTTTAATATGGTTTGTTTGAAATTCTACTGGAGATCGTACGTCAATCAGTTGTTGATGTTGTCTAAGCAATTGAGGTTTCATATCGGCTGCATCAATTTGTTTTACACCCTTTACAGGAAGAAAACGGCTCACCAGCAAACCAATGACGATGATGATCAAAAGTGTTTGAATCATGTGTTAACACCTCACTAGATAAATAAATTCACATTCCCAATTTCAGCCTCTGCTAAATACGCCGCCACACCAGCATATTGAATATCATCTAATAATTCTTTCTCCTGCAGCCCTAAAAGATCCATCGTCATTGTACATGCTACGAGATTAATCTCCTGTTCCTTCGCCATATCAATGAGCTGCGGCAAGGACATGGCATTGTGCTTTTTGATCACGTGCTTAATCATCTTTGGGCCCATTCCAGCAAAATTCATCTTTGAAATGCCCATTCGATCAGCCCCGCGCGGCATCATCTTACCAAACATTTTTTCTAAAAAACCCTTTTTCATTGGCACCATCTCATCCTTGCGCAAGGCATTCAGCCCCCAAAAGGTATGAAAAATCGTCACCTCATGATCATAGGCTGCTGCACCATTGGCAATAATGTAAGCCGCCATTGCTTTATCATAATCCCCACTAAATAGCACAATCGTCGTGCGTTTTTTCTGTTCTTTCATTCTGCTCCTCCTTCATCATTACCCACGGGGGTATATAGAAAACAAAAAATATATACACATACCGGTAAGGGTATATTATAACAAGTAAAAAAATCCGTCAACCTTCAAAGGCTGAAGAATTTCTTACCGGCTTTTCACCAATAGCTCAACCGCTTCTTTCACAAGACCTTCCGTATCCTTACCTTGTTCAAGACTTTCACGGACACATTGCTCAAGATTTGTACTCACAATCACACCCATCGCCCGATCAATGGCATTGCGTGATGCAGACAGCTGCGTCACTACCTCGCGGCAATCCTTTCCCTGCTCCATCATCGCAAGAACCCCTTTAATCTGCCCCTCAATCCGGCGAAGACGGTTCTTCATCTGTTGATTATATTCCATTTACAAGCACCCCTTTCTATTCTTTCTATGAACAGATAGTATACCCTAAGAGGTATTTAGTCAAACGACTTGCCCTTCTCTTTTGTAGAGAACGTATGTGAAAATAATTGCACATTCCACCATTTATTGATAAAAAGAAAATAATCAACGAACGAGAAATCATTGAAGAAAAGAGGACAGCCCATGACTTTACATCATTATATTGGATCAAACAAAGAACTGCCGCTTGGTACCATTGGTCAAAATCCTACCTATCAACCATTCTCTGAACTCAATATCAACATCTTTAATAAAAAACAAAAAAAGCCAAAAACCTATCAAAAAGAAGAACTTTTGATAGAAGTATTTGAAACAGAAGAGGATTTCGAAGGCATTCATATTGATGATCTAGATCCCGTCTATGAAGCGGTAAGAAACAAATTCACACATCCTTTTGTTTATGAATTAGACATCATTCATTCTCTTCGTGCTCTTTTTAAATTCATTGAAAAAGAGCTGTCAAAAGGAGAAACTATCGAAATCTATTCTTGTGTAGATGGATTCGAAACGAAAGAAAAGGATAATCAATTGGACGTAGAAATTGACCTAAGCAAAAAACGATTTGGAAAACATATCGATTTTAAAGGGATCGATGAACTGATTGATATGTTTGAATTAGAAAACTTACAATATGTGTTGGTGAAGAAATAGAGAAGAATTGACATGGAACATCAAAATGCTGTGTTATTAGAGATTGTAGAAGCGTAACCTTGGTTAAACAAAGATCAATTGAAGTTATTAATAGAAAAGCGCATATAAATGTAACACGGAGGTAGTTGAAAAAACAAAAATCCCATCAATTACCTCTTTGCAGATCATCGTAAACTTTTTCAAAAATTTCTATTGGTATTGAATACTTCGTTGTCTTATCATTACGGTAATTAACCACTATATCGATATGATGTTGCCTTTTTTCAAATTCAATAATTGAATTCTCCCATCTATCTCTAACGGATATAACACAATTACCATTTTTCTTTTCCTTTTTTTGATAAACATAATCCATTTTATCTCTCCATTGTCGTAAGTAATTTTAAAAACGTATAAAAGTAGTTTCTACCATAAATACTTAATATGATTTCAATTGGACCTAATGGATGATTCAATAACCGTTTACATATCTAAATATCAAATTAGGGCTCCAAAGAGTAGAATACCTATGATAAAACATAGTAGTGATAACTATCTCAATGAAACATCCTATATTTTAACAAAATGATACACTCAAATAATGACTTCGTCTCTATTTCTTAAGAAATTTAAGATGAAATCAAACTAATGATGAAAAAGAAGGTGACCCATGCCATGCCAAACAACCAAACACCCAACCCACTCATTTATGAAAAATCACCCTACCTCCTTCAGCACGCCCACAACCCAGTTCACTGGTACCCGTGGGGGCAAGAAGCATTCGATAAAGCCAAACGTGAAAATAAACCAGTGCTTATCAGTATTGGTTACGCCACATGTCACTGGTGGCATGTCTTTTAGAATAACCATCTGTCTCAATTTTCATTCCAACATTTTTGAAATGGTTAGTTCTCCATGTTTTATCATACAGGACTCCGACTTGCTGAAGTTTTTCTATGATCTGACCTGGCTTTTTATCTTTTCCATTTCTTAATCAGCAAAACTCGCGGTTTGTTTCAAAATCCTTTACATTTACATAAATTATCTCAACTTTTGACTGCTTTCTTCATATTCCCCTTAAAATTGAATAATCACTTTCCCTTTTGGCCGTCCATTTGCAACTAGTTCTAGTGCTTCATTTACTTTGTCGATGGTAAATAATGTCGGATGAATTGCTGGAACAATGTTGTTTTCTTCAATGATTTTTGTAATTTCTTTAAGTTGTGCGCCGTCAGAACGAACGAAAATAAAATGATATTCCACGTTTTGTTTCTTGGCTTTGCGGTCATACTTTGCGCCAGCAAGAGAAAATAATATTTGTTTCCATCGTGGGAAATTTCGCTCTTTCCCGAAACGTTTATTCGGACCTGTCCGAAGGGAGAGCAATTTTCCACCCGGTTTGATTATACTCAATTCTCGTTCAAATTCTTTAGGTCCCAATGTATCAATTACGTAATTCACATTCGACAACAAGTCAACATAGTTTTCTATTGTATAATCCAAATATTGGACTGCACCCATTTCCAAAATGCGTTCGCGCGCTTCTGAGCTGCCACTAACAATGACATTTAGGCCCATTGCCTTTGCGATTGGTACTGCCAGTTGACCAAAGCTGCCTGATCCACCTGGAATGAAAACAGATTTACCTGACTGTGTCTCAAGTTCTTCATGTAGACCTTGATACGCTGTGAGTCCAGCCAGTGGTGCAGCAGCGGCTTCCTCGTAAGACAAATTTTTTGGCATGGGTGCAATTGCGGCAGCGTCAATTGCGGCATATTCCGCAAAAGCACCGATTTTTTCGAGAGGGAGACGTGTATAGATGGCATCTCCTATGTGAAATTCCGTCACATTTTTTCCGACTTTTTCGATAACACCTGTCAATTCATTACCAAGCGTTAATGGGAATTCATAATCTTGAATCAGTTTCACGCTGCCTGACATAATTAACATTTCGAGTGGATTGACCGCCGCAGCTTTGACCTTTACCAAGACTTCATTGTCAGCGATCTCTGAAATTGGAATGTCATTAATTTGGACATGGGGATTTTTTGAATATTTGGTGATCTGAGCTGCTCTCATGAGTGTTTTCATTTTTTTCATTAGCACCCTTCCGTTGAGTTGCTTTTATTAAGTTTCTTTACCTTAATTTTATTATTTTCACTGTCTACTTCATTTTTTACCCTCAATATAATTCTTTTTATTAAAATCTTATATTATTCCAATCGTTTAGGTGGAGGGAACCTTATTTTAGGATCAACCCACCACCTAAACCTTAAATACTCACAAAATTATCTTTTTATTCAATTGGTACTGTTGTTTTTTAGAACGTTCATTCTCAAATGATCAAATTTTTTAAATCGATACTGCGAAGAACCTATGTTTATCAGCTACCCCAACACGTTATTTTCGTTCTTTTTAGTTATATACCCTTTGTTAATACATTAAACGCCTAGTATTGGATAGATTTGATCTCTTAAATTGAAATTGTAGCTTTCATCTACAATGCCTACAACTTTATCGTTGTCATAAAGTTCCATCATAAAGCCAGCCATTTGCTTAGCTGTGTGATACATTGGCATAAAGTTTTTGTAATCAAATTCTTCTACATCCTGTGCAGTTTTCTCAAATTCTGTTTCAGTCACTGCTGGTGCTAAAACTTTTGCCTTCATTTTTGCACTTTTAAGCTCTAGTTCTTTTGCAAGCCCTTCTGTAAATGCACTTACAAAATATTTAGATGCAGAATAGGTAATACCACCAATATAAGTTGCATATCCAAGTGCAGAAGATACGTTAATTAATTGAGTTCCCTCTACATGAGAATAATCACGTACAAAAAGTGTAGAAAGGATTGTCAATGACTCGATATTAAGACGTAACATGGACTCTACTTTTTTTAAACTCTGATCCGAAACAGAAGAAGATTCACCAAGACCAGCATTGTTAATCCACGTCTCAACTTGATATTCCTTTAAATTCTCATAAAGTTTATATGAGTTGGCTGTATCAGATAAATCACTTGTACGAATGATCACATCTACATCTGAATGGCTGTCTTGAATTTTTGATTTAAGCTCTTCCAATTTATCTAATCTTCTAGCCACAATAATTAGATTTTTGCCACGAGCAGCAAATGCTAATGCTGTTTCATATCCAATACCTGAGCTTGCTCCTGTAATAACTGTATACTTCATATCATTCTCTCCTCAAGATCTTATTTTTAATTCATTAATCGATATGACACAACACGTATTTCTAGGTTTCTGTCTTTATAAAAGTCTCTGTAATTTTCCCAACAACCATTTAATCCATTTCTGGTTTTTGGCTAGAATGGCTGATCATAAAACACCCCACTCCAAGTCACCCTCAATTAGGTCAATGCCCTGTTCTTTGCTGTGTGGATCTGACCATACGGGTCACCATTTTGCGTGGCATCAACCGCGGAAGAAATGCCGTGAACCGGTTGCGAGCGCCTGGTATTATGAAGGTCTTGCCGCTAAAGAAGCCTCGGTACCCTTCCTCAGCCACCTGCCCGGCCTCCATGATAGTACCACTCTGGAATAACTTCGATTCACTAATACCCGAACGATCAACGAAGCCGGTTGACGTAAGTCCCGGACATAGAGCCGTCACAGTCACTCCTGTGCCGCTCAACTCGTTCTCCAAAGCCTCGGTGAACGACAGCACGTACGCCTTCGTTGCGTAATAAACCGACATCATAGGTCCCGGAAAAAAAGCCACCACCGAAGCCACATTCATCACGCCTCCTTGGCCCCGTTTAACCATATCCGGCAAGAACATTTTCGTCATCACAGTCAAAGCCTTGATATTGACGTCAATCATATTCGTCTCTTGTTCTAAATGCGTCTCCAAGAATGTTCCGTACAAACCGAAGCCAGCATTATTGACAAGATAGTCGACGACGATCCCCTTCTCCTTGAGCTCAGCAAAAATCTCCTCCGGCACGCCAGATGACGCCACATCCTTGGCGATGACCGTCGCTTGACTGCCATACCTTTTACGATATTCTTTTGCAAGTTCAAAAAGCTTACCCTCACTACTCGCCACCAGTACTAAATTAAATCCTCCCTTGGCAAAACGATCTGCCAACTCTTTTCCAATCCCACCAGATACTCCAGTGATAAGAACAGTTTTTTTCATTTTATAGCAAACCTCCATTTTCAGTTTAATTTTTACCATAGTCTGCTATCTCTAAAGCTTATTAAAATTCTCTATATTTTTTAGCGCACATGTATCTTTTAAAAGAACCTAAGAAAAAAGGATGTGACCATCCCTTCCCTAAATGGGATAGTCATATTAAATCAATACTTTAAGAAAGGATAATCTGTATAACCTTCTTTTCCTCCTGCATAGAGCGTGTTTTTATCAGGTTCGTTTAGGGGAGCACCTGATTTAATCCGTTCTACAAAGTCGGGATTAGCTAGTACCCAAGTGCCTACTGTGACAACATCTGCAATACTATTATCTACATCCGACGAAAGCTGATCTAGAGGACGACCTGGACGGTTAACAAGAAGTGCTTGATCCCAAAGTTGACGTACATCTTTGAGAAATTGCTCATCTCCAAAGTGCATTAAATGCAGATATGCTAGGTTAAGCTTATTTAATTCACTTATTAAATAGCGATACATCTCAAGACTATTTTCCCCCTCATCAATTCCTTGCAGTGTTCCTTGAGGAGAAAAACGAATTCCTGTTCTTTCTGCTCCTATTTCATCAATAACTGCTTTAGCTACTTCAATTGCGAAACGAGAACGCCCCTCAATCGTACCACCATATGCATCTTGACGATGATTGGAATTTTCACTAAGGAATTGTTGGATCAAATATCCATTCGCTCCGTGAATTTCAACTCCATCTGCACCTGCTTCAATTGCTGAACGTGCTGCTACACGAAACTCTTTGATAATATCTTTTATCTCAAGCTCACTTAGTTCTCTTGGTGTTGGAATTTCTTTCATTCCATCTGCCGTGAAAATTTCTACACCAGGTGCAATAGCTGACGGTGCAACTGCTTGGCGGTGATGAGGTGTGTTATCTGGGTGTGATACACGTCCTACATGCATAATCTGAATAAAAATATGACCACCTTCACTTTGAACCTTAGAAGTTACTTTTTTCCATCCTTTAATATGATTTTCTGTATAAATACCAGGTGTATTCATGTAACCCTGCCCATCATCTGAAGGTTGGGTTCCTTCACTTATAATTAAACCGGCTGAGGCACGCTGCCCATAGTACTCTGCTACTAATTCGCTTGGCGTACCATCTGGTAAAGCTCTATTTCTAGTCATCGGAGCCATACCTATGCGATTTTTCAAGTCAATGTTTCCAATATGAACTTTTTCAAATAATCTGCTCATTAGAATACTCCTTTTAATAAGAATGAGAATCAAGAAATAAATTCACGTGTTCTGCAAATAGTTCTGGAAATTGAAACAGATGCCCGTGACCAGAATCAGGATATATAATCAGCTGTGCTTTGGGTAATTTCTCGGCTAAGATATAACTGTTTTTAGTCGGTACCATCACATCATTTACACCATTAGTAACAAGTACAGGTTGTTTGATGTTTTGAAGCCATTCATATTCATGATTAGATTTTGGTTTAGCCCACTGTGCAATGGCTTGTAATTGTGCCTCTTTTACTTGTTCTGAACTGTTTACTTTTTTCTGATTAAAAATTCTTTGTAGTGAAGCCATTCCTGCAGATTTACTTGTTTCAGTTTGTTCGTAGAAAAAGAACATAAAATCATTCATTCCATCTCCTTCCGTTCCACCGTGACGATTCATTCTTTCAAAAATCTCTGGATTTGGATTAACACCAGATTCAGGGGAAGTACCTGCCATAATAATTTTTCTTACTAAACCTCCTTCTTGTAAAGCTAGCTCTTGCGCAACCATGCCGCCAATGGAAAAACCAAGAATATCAACTTGTTCCAATCCAAGGGTTTTTATAAATGTTGCTGTATCTTTTGCCATATCAGCAATTGTAGTAGGCGTTAGTCCACTGGTCTCACCAATTCCTTTATTGTCAAATAAGATTACGGGGCGTTTATTTGCAATAGGTTCAAGCATGGCTGGATCCCAGTTTTCCATCGTTCCTCTAAAGTGAACAAGAAATACTAGTGGTATACCATCTTGTGTACCAAATTTTCTAAATGCGTAACGAGTTCCATCTGCTTCAACAAATTCTGATTCTGCCGGAATTCTAAATTTTGTCATTATTATGTTCCTCCTTAGAAATTAAGACACGATAAGTATTATGATGGTTTGTTTCATGATAATTTTAGAATGATCATTCTAAAATGGGCAAAAAAAGAAAGCTAGTCCAACACTGAAAGTGCTAGAGTAATGATGCTTTCCAATTCTTTTTTACTGTAATTCGTTTTGATTAGCACTCTTATACCTACCAAGTTGTTGTGTAAAAAACGAGATGTGTTCTGAGAATCGATTTCTTTTGATATCTCTCCACTAGTTTGGCCTCGTGTTATAAGGTTATTAAACATATCTTCAGTACGGTTAAACATTTTTGTAACGATGCGCCCAATTTCATCGTCCAACAAAGATAATTCAGTGGCTGCATTTACTGATAGACAACCTTTCGGGTATTGTTCAACGGCATTCAGTACAAAAATAAAAACATCACGTATCGCCTGTTTAAAAGATGAAGTGTTGCTAATTATTCTTTCCATCTCATTGGTGATGAACTCTTCATAGTGATTAAGAGAAGCTAAAAACAATGAACGCTTGTCACCAAATGTGTCATATATACTTCTGCGGTGTATCCCCATATGATCCACCAAATCTTGCATGGATGTTTTTTCATAACCCTGTTCCCAGAAAAGCTCCATTGCTTTTCTTAATACTGCTTTTTCGTCAAACTCTTTATTTCTAGCCATTTTATTTCTCCTTAAAAAAATCAATGAACCAGTACTACATAAAACGTCAAAGCCCATTATAGAATGGACATTCTAAAATAAACGCATGAAATTAAAACCATGATTACATAATACCCTTTTTAGAACGATAAGTAAAGAATTATAAATTCACCAATATATTTGGCTTCCTATGTTGAGTTTGGTCTTTTCCAACCTGTCTGAAACACGTGAGTATCAGTAGCCATTAAAATGAGATCACACAGCGGTTTCACCGCCATAAAGTCAATTTTTCTTAACGCTGTCAGTGTAAATTGCACGATACATCTTCATAAATATTAACAGCATTTTTGAAATACTTATATTTAATCGCGATGTTTTATATTAACTTACCTATTGTAAGTATTTATGATAATGAATGTGATAAGCTAACAACATAATTAATAACGAAAAAAAGAGGTGTTTTTATTCCTACTCACAAACATACCAACATGTTAATCACTGAAAAATCACCCTACCTCCTTCAGCACGCCCACAACCCAGTTCACTGGTACCCGTGGGGGCAAGAAGCATTCGATAAAGCCAAACGTGAAAATAAACCAATGCTTGTCAGCATTGGCTATGCCACTTGTCACTGGTGCCACGTCATGGCACACGAAAGCTTTGAAGATCAACAAGTCGCTGACATCTTAAATGAGCATTTCATTTCAATCAAAGTCGATCGTGAGGAGCGTCCAGATATCGACTCAATGTATATGTCAGTTTGTCAGATGATGACGGGGCAAGGCGGCTGGCCGCTCAACGTGTTTGTCACGCCGGATCAAAAGCCTTTTTATACGGGGACGTACTTTCCAAAGAGAAGTGCATACGGGCGTCCTGGCTTCATCGAGGCACTGACACAACTGCTGGATGCGTACCATAACGACCGGGATCATATTGAATCATTGGCTGAGAAAGCGACAAATAACTTGCGGATTAAAGCAGCTGGGCAGACAGAAAACACACTGTCTCAAGCGGCAGTTCACAAAGCCTATTATCAGCTCATGAGCAGCTTTGATACACTGTATGGCGGATTCGGCTCCGCACCGAAATTTCCTGCACCTCATATGCTCTCTTTTCTGATGCGCTATTACGAATGGACAGGACAGGAGAATGCGCTGTATGCAGTCACGAAAACGTTAGATGGGATGGCAAATGGCGGTATATATGACCATATTGGTTCCGGTTTTTCTCGTTATTCGACGGATGAAAAATGGCTTGTGCCACATTTTGAAAAAATGCTGTATGATAATGCCTTGCTGATGGAAGCTTACACAGAAGCGTATCAGCTCACCTCAAAACCTGAGTATGAAAAACTTGTCCAACGCCTGATCCAATTTATTAAACAAGATATGATGAATCTAGGCGGCTCCTTTTATTCAGCGATAGATGCAGATTCTGAAGGGAAAGAAGGACAATATTACGTTTGGGCAAAAGATGAGATCATCACCCATTTAGGCGAGGACCTCGGCGCATTATTCTGCGCTGTCTACCACATCACAGAAGAGGGGAACTTTGAAGGGGAAAACATCCCTCATACCATTTCCACCTCTTTTGAGGACATCCAGGCCTCTTTTTCGATCGACAATAAAACCCTTCAGTCTAAGCTGCAAGAAGCCCGTCACATTTTACAATCAGTCAGACAGCAGCGACCCGCACCGCTTGTCGATGACAAGGTGCTCACATCATGGAATGCGCTGATGATCGCAGCTCTCGCCAAAGCAGGAAGGGTCTTTGATGCAGATGAAGCGATCCGTATGGCGAAGCAGGCGATGTCTTTTCTAGAAACACATCTTGTTCAACATGATCGTCTCATGGTCCGATATAGAGAAGGTGACGTGAAGCATCTCGGCTTTATCGAGGATTATGCGCATATGCTAAAAGCCTATATGTCTTTATATGAAGCGACCTTTGAATTAGATTGGCTGGAAAAAGCCACAGCCATTGCGGAGAACATGTTTGAGCTGTTTTGGGACAAGGAAAAAGGGGGCTTTTTCTTCTCGGGATCAGATGCGGAAGCGCTCCTCGTTCGAGAAAAAGAAGTGTACGACGGTGCCATGCCTTCTGGTAACAGCACCGCACTCAAGCACCTTCTCATGCTAAGCAGACTGACCGGACGTCAGGATTGGCTAGACACATTACGGCAGATGTTCCAAGCCTTTTATGTCGATGTCTCTTCCTACCCAAGCGGACACACAGCGTTTCTGCAAGGGCTCCTAAGTCAATATGCAACCAAAAGAGAAATCATCATTCTCGGAAAAAACGGCGACCCTCAAAAAGAACAGCTTTTACAGGCGCTTCAAAAACGCTTCGTGCCATTTGATATCATATTGACTGCCGAAACAGGGAAAGAATTAGCAAAGCTCGCGCCCTTTACAAAAGATTACAAAACAATCGATGGCAAAACCACCGTGTATATTTGTGAAAACTACAGCTGCCGCCAGCCAATCACTGATATCGACGAAGCGATGGAACAATTATTCCCCGATTAAGTTTGTCATGAGATGACTATGAGAAGACAAAATGAGGACAAACAGATAAAAAACATGTCAATCCGCTAACAAATTGTCTGTACGGTTTTATTTTTCCTAAAAAACGGTTAGAATGCGCACTAGACGTTCTCATACCGAAGGGAGAGAAAATGATGAAAAAGGTATCATACACACTCATCGCTTGTTTGTTATCTGTTGGACTTGCAGCCTGCTCGTCAAACGATGCCAAACAAGATAAGCAAAACGATTCAGCTAAAAACAAGGAAACAACACAGGCTGATCAAAAAGAGCAGCAAAAGCAAATGGAAGAAATGCAAAAGAAATTAGACGCACAAAAAATCGATGATCAAAAGGTCGTTGTGACTGTCAACAAAGACAAAATCACAGGCAGTGAATACAATAGCGCTTTATCTACCATTCAAGGACAGCTTCAGCAGTCCGGGCAAGACCCAACTTCTAAAGAAGGCGAGAAAGCAGTCAAGAAACAAACCATTGATGCGCTCGTAGGACAAGAGCTCATCCTGCAAGATGCTGAGAAGAAGGGCTTCAAAGCCTCTGACAAAGAGGTAGATAAGCAGCTAAAGGAAGAAAAGAAACAGTTTAAAGACAACGCTCAATTCGAAGAAGCACTTAAAAAGAGCGGACTCACATTGGATCAGCTGAAAAGTGACATTGCTGACAGCATTAAATACAGCCAATATGTCGACAAAGAAATCAGATCAGCCTCCGTCTCTGAGAAAGATGTCAAAGCGTATTATGATCAATACGCAGACCAAATGAAAAAACAAAAGCAAAAAGCACCAGAATACAAAGAGGTTAAATCACAAATTAAAAAACAGCTAGAATCTCAAGAAAAGCAAAAAGAAGTCCAAAAAGAAATTGAAAAACTAAAGAAATCTGCGAAAATTAATGTGTCTCTATAACCGCTAAGAAAAAATCCGCCATTGTGCGGATTTTTTTTGTTACTTCATGACCCATTTTTCCAAATTTATGACAAAAGCCTCATCATAAACGTCTCTTCCATCCGATATGATGGGAGTACAAAAGAAAGCGCTAACAATTCTTTTGTCTCTGAAAAGGTACAGGATCAAAAGCAATTCTCGTACTTTTGCTTCAGTCAATCAGACATCTACAAAAGGAGGATCTTTCATGTTCAAATGGTTTAAACCTGCTCCGCATATCGACAGGCTTGATGATGCCAAAACAGACGAGACGTATAAGCGGCTGCGGCTGCAAGTCTTTCTAGGCATCTTTATCGGGTATGCGGGCTACTATTTGCTGCGCAAAAATTTCGCTTTTGCCATTCCATATCTACAGGAAGAGGGGTTCACAAAAAGTGAATTAGGCTTTGTACTCGCAGCCGTATCTATCGCTTATGGCTTTAGTAAATTCATCATGGGGATGATCTCAGACCGCTGTAACCCCAGATACTTTTTAGCTGCCGGACTCTTTTTATCCGCTCTTATCAATATCCTATTTGTCTCATTTCCATGGGTTACATCCAGTGTATGGATCATGTTTTTATTCATGTTCTTAAACGGCTGGTTTCAAGGCATGGGGTGGCCGCCATGCGGACGTACGATGGCGCACTGGTTTTCGGTTAGTGAACGTGGTACGAAAATGTCCATTTGGAACGTCGCTCACAATATCGGCGGGGGGATTCTTGCACCGCTTATCACATTAGGGATTGTACTGTTTGCGACGTGGAAAAGTATCTTTTTCTTCCCTGCCATCATTGCCATTATCGTCTCCTTCGTGATCATACTTCTCGTACGGGATACCCCGCAATCCACTGGTCTTCCGCCAATTGAGGAATATCGAAATGACTATCCGGCACAAAAGTATGAGGATCAAGAAAAAGAATTAACAGTGAAAGAGATTTTATTTAAATATGTACTCAACAATAAATTCCTATGGTATATCGCAATCGCCAACGTGTTTGTATACTTCGTCCGTTACGGTGTCGTTGATTGGGCGCCGACCTACTTAACAGAAGCAAAGGGCTTTTCACCAGAGCATTCACGCTGGTCTTATTTTCTTTATGAATATGCAGGCATTCCCGGTACATTATTGTGCGGCTGGATTAGTGACCGCTTCTTTAGAAGCCGCCGCGCACCAGCTGGCGTCATCTTTATGGCCGGGGTGTTAATAGCCGTTCTTGTTTACTGGTTAAACCCTGCAGGCAATCCAATGGTCGATAACATTGCCCTCATCAGCATCGGCTTTTTGATTTACGGCCCGGTCATGCTCATTGGACTTCAAGCCATTGATCTCGCTCCGAAAAAAGCAGCTGGCACTGCTGCCGGACTGACAGGCTTCTTCGGCTACATTGGCGGCTCTGCCTTTGCCAATGCCATGATGGGTGTCGTCGTCGATCACTATGACTGGACAGGAGGCTTCATTTTACTGGTTGGTTCTTGTGTGCTTGCGATTGTTTTCCTCGCGATGACATGGAATACAGGAAAACGCGTTGAGCAAGCTTAATGAAAATCACATAAAAGATTCATATCCGCCCAACATGCTCTTTACATCTATTTCTTATGATGGAGGCAGTTACCGTAAAAGGAGGATAAAATATGAAGAAAAGTAGATTACTTGCTTTCGTGTTGCTCTCTTTTGCTTTACTGTCTTTTGCGTGGGTGCCGGCCACCGTATCGGCACATGAAAACCTTTTATCTCCAGATCGCATCTTAACCGTTGCACACCGCGGAGCATCAGGGTATGCACCAGAGCATACCCTGGCTTCCTACAAGCTCGCCACAAAGATGAATGCAGATTACCTCGAACTCGACCTTCAAATGACAAAGGATGGACATCTCATCGTGATGCATGATGAAACCGTTGACCGGACCACAAACGGAACAGGCTGGGTCAAAGACCTCACACTTGCCGAAATCAAACAACTTGATGCTGGTACCTGGTTTAACGAAGCCAATCCCGACAGACAAAATGCCAACTATATCGGACAGAGAGTCCTGACATTAGATGAGGTGCTTCGCTATTTCGGCAAACGAGAGAATTATTATATTGAAACAAAAAAACCAGACCTTTATCCGCAAATGGAAGAAAAACTATTGGCCGCCTTAAAGAAACATCACCTTCTTGGGAAACACACAAGAAAAGGGCAGGTCATCATTCAATCCTTTAGTGAAGACAGCCTGCTAAAGCTGCAGAAATTAGCTCCACGCCTGCCAAAAGTACAGCTATTAGACAGAAACCAAATGACATCCATCACAGACGATCAGCTCGACTTTATCAAAACGTACGCCGTGGGTGTTGGACCGAATTTCAGAGCATTAACACCTGAAAACGTCCAGCAGGTCAGAAGCCACGGACTCCTCCTTCATCCATATACGGTAAACAGCGAAGCAGACATGACCCGTCTACTGCAATACGGCGTCACCGGCCTTTTCACCAACTATCCAGATGTCTTTAACCGTGTCAAAGCCTCGTTGTAACAACAAAAGCCTTGCGGTCCGCTCCGCAAGGCTTTTGATTATTTCACCGTTTGATTAGATGAAGCTGTTTCAATCGGCTTTCGTTTTCCAATTCCAAATATGAAGAAACTAAGCGCTACAACAATCAAGAAGACAATTCCCACAATAAGAGAAATACGCGTATCCTGATTAATGAGCATAAACACAAGAACCATCAATAAGAAACCAATAGTGAGATAATTAGAAACTGGTGCCAGCGGCATCTTGAACGGATGCTGATCAAGCGCTGCCCCCTTCGCCTTTCTGAAGCCAATATGACTAATCAAAATGACAAACCAAGGCACCATCCCAGGAAGTACACTCGCACTATACACATAGACGAAAATGTTTGGCGGAGAAACATAATTCAGGACCACTCCTATCGCTAAACCAATCAGCACAGCGAATGTCCCAAAATACGGTACACCGTTCTTCGAAATTTTCGTAAAGAAAGCCGGCGCCTGACCATTCACACCTAATGTATAAAGCATACGGCCCGCACTGAAAATACCACTATTACAGCCGGACATCGCTGCTGTAATGACAACAAAGTTAATAATACCAGCTGCTGCTGTAATCCCGATCTTCGCAAACGTCGCTACAAATGGACTGCCAAGGGTATTCAACAGATCCCAAGGATACACAGTCACAATGACAAAGATCGCACCGATATAGAAAATCAAAATACGCCAGATGATACTTTTGATGGCATTTGTCAGCGTCTTTTGCGGATTTTGCGCCTCACCCGCTGTAATCCCAATCAGCTCGACACCTTGATAAGCAGCAATAACTAGAGACAATGCAAACAGGAATCCGCTAAACCCACCTGTAAAGAACCCGCCATGCGCCCAAAGATTAGACAGCCCAATAGGAGTTCCGCCATTTCCAAAACCGAAGAAAATAATGCCTAGACCTGCAACAATCATCAAGATAATCGTCACAATTTTGATCATCGCAAACCAAAATTCAAACTCACCGAACGACTTAACCGAAATCAAATTGGCCGCTCCTAAAATGATCATCGCAATTAACCCTGGAATCCACGCAGGCAGCTCTGGGAACCAATATTTCATATAAGCCCCAACCGCAATAATTTCAGACATTCCGACAATGACCCACTGGAACCAGTTACTCCAAGCCGTCATATACCCTGCAAGCGGATGAATATATTGATGCCCGAATGTAGCAAACGACCCTGTACTCGGCTCAAGATATAACATTTCTCCCATCGCACGCATAATAAAAAAGATAAAAATACCACACACTGCGTAAGCTAGAAGAACGGATGGACCTGTCCACTGAATGGCCTTCGCTGACCCCATAAATAAGCCAACACCAATTGTGCCGCCAAGAGCGATCATTTGAATATGGCGGGCACTTAACCCTCTCTTTAATTCCTTTTGAGCCACTTTTCTTCCCCCTCATCAACAAACAACATAAAAAATAAAAATCAGAATTTTCATTCTGATTGAGAAACATCAATCTTTCGATGTATATTATCATAATAAATCTACCCTTAAAAAACAATTGTTTTTTTGAGGAAAACACTATTAACAAAATATTCTGACATAAAAGTAAGTTCAAATTATTTTATATTGATATAATCAATAAACATAAAAATCTTCAAAAAAAGACCGCTCACACGGTCTTCTAAGCTCAAGATGTAAATTTATGGGAACATCGGCAATTGCTTTCCTAAAACACTTTCCTCTAGTAAATCACAGTAGAAAGTCCCCAAGACAACAAGTAGAAGAGCATAATCAGCACAGCTGACCCCGTATATAGAACAGGGATCGATAAATTCATGATAAAATCAGTGAGCCCACTAAATTGCGCTGCTAAATAGAGAACAACAGGCGGTCCCATAGCAGATAATACGATAAAGCCAATGATCACTGCCGTTGTGATATAGCCAGGCTTTAAGATATAAAACAATGGAAACGTACACGCCGCGAACAATAAAAACAACCCGCTGCCAATCGCAATATCTGACAGCGAAAACAGCTTCCCAAACACAAGTAATGCAGCACTTGTCAGCCCGATCGCAATACTCATATAGAAAATGGCGCCAAGATAACGTGATGCGATAATTTCTTTCCGTGTATAGGGCAAGGAGTTTAATAGAATATTCGTTTCTGCCTTTTCATCATACGCATATGTGTTAAATGGAATGAAGACACTAGCGACTATAAACGTCAATACTGGATGGACATCCATGAAAATAAAAAATAAGATAAACGGAATAAAAATAAGTAACTGCTTCTTTTGCAAAATCACATCACGCTTAATTAAATGAAACATGCGCAACCCCGCCTTTCAAATAAAACATGATATCCTCAAGCGACGCCGGTTCAATCACAACAGCATCCCCAAAAATAAGTTTCACCTCATCAACCCGATCGGTTAATGCTTCAAATCCGGCTGCTGTACGCTGGATATGGACAAAGGCCTTTTCTGTATCTCGATCCAATAACTCCAGGCTTCCTTTCACAAGCGCATAACTCTCTGCCACTTCATGAATCGACTGTTGAAAAACCAGCCTTCCATTTTGTATAAACGCAATATAATCCGCAATCCGGTCTAAATCAGTCGTCACATGCGTTGAGAAAAAGATCGTCTTATTTCCATCAATCATCAATTCTTGTAACGTGCTGAGCAGCTCTCTTCTAAAAACCGGATCTAAACCAGCAGTTGGTTCATCCATGATAATCAGCTCTGCATGATGTGACAGCGCAATCGCTAGTGAAGCCTTCATCTGCATCCCTTTTGAGAATGTTTTAATCGCTTTATGAAGCGGCAGACCAAACTGCTCAATATATTGATCAAAAAGCTGGTCATCCCAGCGTTTATAGGCAGGAACCACAATCCGTTTGATGTCCTTTAAATTCAACCCTGGAAAAAAAACATTGGCATCGTAAACAAATCCGATTCGTTCCTTAATCTCTTTTTCATGAGTATGATAATCCAATCCAAAAACTTTTATGTCACCTGAATCGGGTTTTAACAAATTCATGATCATTTTAATGGTGGTCGACTTACCCGCTCCATTCTCTCCAATAAACCCTGTAACAAAGCCTTTCTTAACCCGTAAATCAAGATCCTGAACGGAAAAGTCCTTGAATCGTTTCGATACTCCTTTGAATTCAATCACATGCTCCACTCATCTCACTCCTCATATAAAAACTTTAATAACTGCTGCAATTCATCGAAAGATAAGCCTAATTCTTTCCCGTTTGTGACAACCGCTCCAAGCTGTTCCTCGATCACCTTCAATTTCTTCTCTCTCATCACTTCTAGGTTTTGTTCCGCAACAAATGATCCCTTGCCTACAATCGAATAAATAAATCCCGCCTTCTCTAACTCTTCATACGCTCGCTTTGTTGTAATCACGCTAATTTGTAGATCCTTCGCCAGCTTTCGAATAGACGGCAGTGCTGCACCTTCTTCAAGCTCACCTGTTAAAATCATCGATTTGATTTGATTCGTAATTTGCTCATAGATAGGCTCCTTAGAATGGTTTGAAATCGTAATTTGCATATAAAAACCTCTTTTTTCAGATAGTTGAAACGAAATATTGTATATACACTATATATACATTATATACACACTAAAAGAATATTCAACCATTTTAAAAACATTCTCCTCATTTTTTTAAAATAAAAAACCGCACAGCCCTTAAAGCCATGCGGTTCTTTAACAAAATGCTTTATTTCCAATATACCCATTTGCCCATAAGCCACTCCACAGGACCTCTTCTCCATTTTTTCAAATAGAGATAGCTGATGAACAGCTGTGCTGTGTACAGTCCGACAGCAAGCAGCAGCCCAAATATTGATCCCAATTGTCCAAATAGACCAAGTCCATAAGAATAGAAAATCGTTGTACAAATAATCGACTGCGCCAAATAGTTTGAGAGAGACAAACGGCCAAGTCCTGCAAGCAGGCGTTTGAAACCTTGGGCTGCCTTCGAATAGTAGAAAACAATAAAGGCTTGAATATACCCAATCGTCAGCACATAGGCACCCAGCGTAATCACCAATTCACTCCAAGGAGCATCAATGAACGTCGCACATTTTAAAACGAGCCCGATGATAATCATCCATACCCAGCCTTTACGATAAGCCATGCCTCGATCTTCTTCTGTCAAATGACCCTTTTTCCCGATCGCCATGCCAAGCAGTGTAAACGGGCCAACCATGATCGTACCAAAAAGAAAACCTAATATCGGCATAAGCGTAATGGTCACGATCGCCAGAATCATGGTCACAATCATCATATCGTCTTCAACCGTAATCCGGCTGAGCAAAATATCCCCATAATCACCTTTCGCATACACATCGGTTAATAAATCATCAGTCCCATAAACAAATTTCATCATGTATGGCAAAACGACTAATGACAACGCACCTAACACACCCGACCAAATAAGCATTGTTTTAATCCGGCTGCTCAAAAACATCATCAAGAAAAACGTACAAGCTCCATAATAAAGAAGAATGTCACCGTTCCAAATAAAGATGTAATGAAGCATCCCAAGCACAATCAGACCAAAACCCCGGCGAACAACAATGGCATTCGTATTTAATCCCTTGGCCTTCGTCGATTCAATCAGCTTGATAAAAGAATACCCAAACAAAAAGGAGAAAATCGGATAAAAAGACCCTTGGAACAAAATTTCCGTTAGATATACACCGAATTCCTGTCCCCAAAAACTCGAATCAAACATTTTCTCAAAATCATAATCATATTGAAAATTAAGCATATTCACAATCAAAATACCTAATAAACTAAAACCACGTAAACTATCAATCAACTCAACCCTAGATCCCTTCAACACGACAGCTCCTTCGGACAATATAAAGATAAAGCATATTTATCCTACCACACTTTTTAAAAAATGGTTTCCATCCCCATGTGAAAAAGTGCGTTTTAAGGTAAATTTAATAAAAAAACCTAGAATCTATATTCTAGGTATCATACTAAATACTTATGACTTATGACTTTCTTCTTCCCGCAGCACACGCTTCAAATAAAACAAAATTCCCAAACCGAATAAAATCAACGCCATTTCCAAGTCTGCAGAAATCGGCAACCATTTCAGCATCATTAAAATCAGCAAAACCCCTCCAGCACCTGCGAAAAAAATGACGTTTCTTTTTAATTGAAACAACACTCTCTCCCCCACTATTTATCCAATTGAATGTTTTTCTAACTTTTTCAATATTCTTTCCCAGCCGGTATCTCCCATTTTCCGATCTATTAACTTTCCCTCTTCATCTATGAGGCAAAAGCTAGGTAACCCTTGAATCTTATACTTTGCAACAATCTCATAATCTTGATCCAAAACAATCGGAGCGTTCATATTTTTTTCCTCTGCATACTCTTGAACAACATCTGCCGATTTTTCCTCTTCTGTATATGGAACATGGACACAGGTTAAATGAATACCCAGCTCATTCACACGTTGTAGGATATGATTGGTTAATTCTTCACAATGAGGACAGTTGACTGACCAAAAATAAAGAAGCTGATGCTGTCCCTTAGGTACACTCCTTTGATCTGAAGGGTAAATCCAAGGAAGATTCTCAGGCCAGTTGAGTTTCTGCGTTCCCACTATTCATCCCCCTTTTCTTTTAGCTGAAAGGCGATGATTTTTCCTAATGCTTCCTCTGCAGCAAAAGGAGTGACGCTGCCTGTTGGATTTTCTTGTTCTTGTTTTAAGCACTCGTACATGTTTTTTTCAATTTTTGATGGATCAATCCAAGAGATACACCATGATGCCCAGAAACAAGTAGGTCCCTCATAACGTTTAGCCAGTGCCAGAAGGAATGGCAAGCTAGGCTGCCCAATCCTCATGAGTGACATGGCAGCGGCCATTCTTGTATCTTCTTCGTCACTTTCTAATAGCCGAGCTAGCGGTTCTGCTGCGTCCCCCGCATCTGCTCCAAATTCACCAAGTACAGCTGCTGCAATGTTCCGAAGAGAACCTTTTTCTTTTAAAGCTTCAACAAGGACGGGCACTGCATCTTTTCCTGATTTTCTCAATTCCCCCATTGCTTGAACGATCGTTACTTCATTTGTATTGGCCAATTGTTGAACGGATTGAGACAGCTTATTTTCTGGTTTCATTTACAATCAACTCCTCTTTTTAATGAACCGCACGGTATCGATAACAAAGCACATAAAATCCAGCCCCAGCCACTAGGGATACAATTGTAGTCAACAAGCCATCAGTGATGAGATAAACGATAATAATGACCATAGCACTGATCACAGACGCAAATAGCAAGGATCGATAATAGGCGGCCAAAGGAAAACTCCTTTCTCTTCTCAGAGGCTGCATAAAGGCAAAGAGCCGTATGGCCAAAAACCATATATAAACTCCTCCACCAAATAAGGTCCAATACAAAACATCCTGAATCTCAACCAAATAAAGAGAAATCAAGTAGAACGCATACAGCCAAAAGGTTTGAAACACTTCTAACAGAATGATTTTTTGATATAAAGCACCTGGAAAAAGGTAGAGCACTCCTGTTTGTGCGTGTCTTACAATCCCTGCATAATATGAACTAAAAAGAACGGATGCCGCGATGACGATCAAGAATAGATTCAGCCAATCTGAAAAATAAGTAAAGACGACATAGTAAGTACCAATTAACAGCATGGTAAATAGCACATGGAAGGTGATATATTTTTTTATCAGCAATAATTCAATCCAAAGAAAAGCCCAAATGCCCGTTAATGCCGGAAGTCCCCACCATGTCCTGCTCTTTTTTTGAACGATTGGACTTGATTGAATATGTTTCCCCTCAAATTCCTCCCAAAATACTGCCTCCTTGACTAAAGACTCCTTCATCTCTAAACGATGACTAGCACTGTACATCATCATGAAAGATAGAAACATCACTCCAATAAAAATGAAGATAGAAAGAATAGAGAACTCTTCGATCATACGTCCAACTTGAAACATCAAAGAATCAGCAATGTTCATCAATGAAGGCTGTTTCATCACCAATTGATTCAAAACAAGTAGTGCAAAGCTGAAAAACATCAAGACAAAACTGAGTAAGAGCAAACGCTTGTATACTCGAATGGTTCTAGCACAAGAAACCGCAATCATCCAAGTTTCGACCAAACATAACAGCCCTGTCAGAATGAGTGATTTGCCAAGCAGAAACGGGTACTGCTGCGTCATAAAAAACAGGAGTAGATCGGCAGCTACAGCAGAGAAAATGAGAAGAGCCCCTCTCCAGAAAATGTGATACATCCACACACTGATAACAACCGTCCATAAAGAAACGCCATTTCCATATAACCAAATGATATCGTTCATTTGGCTAGGCAGCCGGTTCGTAAACAAACCAACCCCCGTATAAAGAACAAACAAACAGATAATGATCCATCCAGCTGTACCCGTATTCCAATCACCCATACTTGAAACTGCACTTAGCTGAAAACCAATTGCCGCTATGAAAAGAAGTAAGATCAGAAAAGGCATTTTCTTTTCTTGATTTTTACTGATCAAGCGCCTTTGAGATTTCATCCATAAAAGGGAGAGTGTGTTATTCACTTGACCACTCCCCCAAAAGTTGAATAACTTCTGCCCTCCACTCAACCTGTTCTTCCTTTAATTGAGGAACATCCATACTCTTCATGATGGCACCATCTCGAATCAATACCACCCTACTGGCTGTATCGAGAACGAACTCCAGACTATGAGTCGACACAAAGACCGACCCACCTTGACTGCTTTTTTGTCTCAGCCAATCCGACAGCCACTGTTTAGACGGAATATCTAACCCGACAGTCGGTTCATCTAATATAAAAAGGGAGGCATCTTGAACAATGGCTCCTGCTAAGACGACACGCTGCTTTTGGCCTCTTGAAAGCCTTCCACACAGTTCATTCATCTTCTTTTCCATATGTACTTCTTTCAACGCTTCATATACCTTTTCCTTGATCTGTTTTAAGCCTTTATGATATCCACGTGCACGGAATTGAACATGTTCAGCAGCCGTTAAGTCTGGATACAAATACGGCTGATCAGGAATAAGAGCTACTTGTTTTTGGACATGGGCATGACCAGGCGGGAAACCCTCTATGAGAATTTCCCCTCCATCTGGTTTATATAGACCCGTTAAACATCGAATCGTTGTCGTCTTCCCAGCACCATTAGGCCCAAGCAGCGCCACAACCTCTCCTGCTTCGATGGAAAATGACAGACCCTCTATCCCATCACCATTGCTATATCGTTTGCTTACATTCTGAACCTCCATGAATGGCATCAAATCTCTCCCTTTGATTAGAGTGATGTATGCTTATCTATGGTGTGTTATAAAATCAAAAAACGAATGTCAATAGACCCACTAATCTATTAACCTAATATTACCATATAGAGAATAACAAGGTAATAGGAATGAGATAATCTATTTTATATACAACTGAAAAAGGAAATACATTATGTACACAATAAATAAAGATTGGGTTGCAGTATCCCAATCTTTTATCTATTAAACCACCATTCCATTAAACTGCCCCATCACCCAAAACGATGTCCTGACACGCCCAAGCATCCACCTCTACCTTTAAAGCAGGAGAAGCCAATGCCACCACATAAATCATCGTCATACAAGGAAGATGATCGCCTAAAAACTGCCCCATGATTTGTTTCCTGCTCTCAGCATCGAATTCTCCCACGAGATAAAATACTAGTTTCGTTATATCTTCCACAGCCATATCTGCCGCTTCTACATTTCGTTTCACATTCTCTAACGCTAATTCGAGCTGCTCCAACGGACTTTCGGGGATTTTCCCATCCGCCTCCATTCCCACCTGACCTGATAAGGTTAACCACCGCTGTGCTCCAGTTGTCTCTATTTGATGGATATATGGTGCAAGTGGCGGGTGAATGGTCTCAGGATTACGTGATGTTCTCATGAATAAAAACCTCTTTTCTGAAAATACAGTCAATTTTTATCATCATATCAAATTTTCAACCGTATTCAGATTTTTATGCTCATAGTAAACTTTCAGAAACAATCGCAACAGCCTGCTATAACTCTTGTTTTCTAAAAAGAAACCATCCGATGAGAAAAAAGAAAACAATCAATACTGATACACCTAGAAAACTTGTAAGTGCCTGATCCGAATAAGTCCCCTTATGAATCATCTCTTCGGCTGCACTTGTCACGCCTTTAGGTGCAAACTTCCCTAATGTCTCTTCATAAAATGAAGGTACGGTAAACAGAATAAGGTTGATCAAAAGCGACACACCGCCAGCTGTGACAGAACGTTGAAAGAACGCCGAAGCACAAATGGTCGATACCACAATCAGCAATAAATTTGGATAATAAAGAAGTGTTCCTTTTAACACATTGACCCAATCCACATGCCCAAATTGAATGTCCACATAATAAACAGAGGCAAGCACCGCCACCACCAAACTAAACAAAGTCAAACAGGCATAGGCGCATATTTTCGAGACATAATAACTCGTTCGACTGATCGGTTTCACCATAATCATCGCAGTCACTCCAGAGGCACGCTCTCCAGCGATCGTCCCCATCACGATCATAATGAGAATAAAAACACCAAGTGAATCAAATTTACTCAATGCACTCGCCAAAGCCTCTCCTGCACTAGGCTCTGGTATGTAAAATGTAGATCCTTCAGGTAAATTAGCTGATTTCGATAGAAGATCCGGCAGCATTTTGAGCGTAATAGGCTGTGTAATCATTAAAATCGTAAAAATGATAGGAACAAATAAGATTTTATAGCTAGTGAATAACTCCCTAAATTCCTTTTTCAACATCATCATGCATTCACAACCTTCATGAAAATATCTTCAAGCGTCAGCTTAGATAGTCGATAATGGAGGAGAACACCGCCAGATTCAGTGATGAGACGAGGCAGCTCCTTCAATGCTATTTGTTGATCGTTCACTCGCACCTGATAAGCATCTCCTGTCTCCAAGCATTCCTCCACCCAATCCCGCTCTTTTAACAAAGCCAATAATTTCGTATCCTTTTGTTCTAATTGAAATTCAATCACTGGCTGGATATAGTCTTCTTTGATCTGTTTCATGGAAGAGGACACCTCAATTTTGCCGCTGTTGATCATGATAATATGATCTGCCACACGTTCAATGTCATCTAAAATATGGGTAGACATAAAGATCAACATTTCTTGTTTCAGACGCTCAATCAATGTCAGAACGTCTTTTCTCCCCATGGGATCAAGTGCAGACACAGGTTCATCCAAGATGAGAACCTTCGGGCTGTTGATAAGCGCCTGCGCAATGGCAAGCCTCTGCTTCATGCCTCCGCTATAGCTGCCAATGGCACGATCCTTCGCCTCATACACCCGGCAAAGCTTCAACAGCTCCTCTGTTTTGGAGCGAATGATGTTTTTCTCTAAGTGAAATAACCCGCCAACCCAATGCATCCACTCCTGCCCCGTCATATCCTGATAAAATGCAGGATGCTGCGGACAATACCCAATCACATGACTGATTTGATCCATGTCCTTTGTCACATCCATACCCGCCACCTTCACGACACCAGACGTAGGACGAGCAAGTCCCGTCAAAATCCGGATCGTTGTTGTCTTCCCCGCTCCATTGGCCCCTAAAAAGCCAACACATCCAACCTCCCCAACAGAAAACGAAACATTTTTTAAAACTTCATTCGGGTCATACGATTTCGTCAACCCATGACACTCCAGCATATTCAAGCAAATCCCCCCCTTTTAAGATGATTTACGACCAAAAATCAAATACACAATAGGACCGGCACTCGCCACAAACACAATCACCAAAGCCCAAACCCACTTTAACTCTCCTCTGATCCTCGATGGATCTCTTTTAAGCAAATCAAACAAACTAATCACCATCAAAATCGCTTGCAGCAAAATAAGAGGTAATATCAGCTTCATATCCATCCACGCCACTCCCTTTTCAAACGCCAATTTGTTTTGATATCACTTCTTTGACGACATGAAGAGAGGATTCGTTCAAACAGATTTTATTTTTATCGATCGAATGATCTATTAGATATAAAAAAGCCCAGTGAAGGTTATTTCACTGGGCTTGCTTGTTATTCTCATCATGAACCTCGCAAAATCTTTTCCATCTTCTTTCCTTTCGCTAACTCATCAATCAGCTTATCTAGATAACGAATGTTCTTCATGGTTTCTTCCTCAATGTCCTCTACCCGAACACCACAAATGACGCCTTTGATGAAGCTGCGGGAAGGATGAAGCTCTGGAGCCTCAGCAAAAAAGGTTTCAATGTCTATCTGTTGATCTATCTGTTTCTGCAGCTCTTCCGGACTGTACCCCGTCAACCAACAAATAATCGTATCGACTTCAGCCTTTGTTCGTCCTTTTCTCTCTGCCTTTGCGATGTGGAGAGGATAGACTTTTGCAAAGCTCATTGTGTAGATTTTATGTTTGGTCATGTGTCTCTGCTCTCTTTCTTTGTTATTTAACCTGTATTACCTGCGCAAAGTGCGTTTGGCATTCTATTTATAATGTACTTAGCACATTATAACCCATGTAAATCTCCCAATATTGTACCCTTAATCAAAAATTTTCGTACGTTCCAGTTCTAATGAAACAAAATACCCCTTTAGAAAATGATATCTAAAGGGGTATCAGAAATCCGATTTTATTTAATTCCTACTCCACCGTCACACTTTTCGCAAGGTTTCGTGGTTTATCCACATCACACCCGCGGTGAAGGGCTGCGTAGTAAGCGATCAGCTGTAATGGGACAACAGATGCAAGTGGTGCAAGTGCTGGGTGTACAGCTGGAAGGACGAAACGGTCGCCTTCGTCTTCTAGGCCTTTTAGTGAGATGACACATGGGTTTGCTCCGCGTGCAACGACTTCTTTGACGTTACCACGAATGCTGAGGTTCACGTGCTCTTGTGTTGCAAGGGCAATGACCGGTGTGCCTTCTTCAATTAAAGCAATTGTGCCGTGTTTGAGTTCTCCGCCAGCAAAGCCTTCTGCTTGGATGTAAGAGATCTCTTTTAGTTTTAGTGAACCTTCAAGGCACACATAGTAGTCAAGTCCTCTTCCGATAAAGAATGCGTTACGTGTCACTGTGAAGAAGTCACGAGCGATTTGTTCCATTTCATCCTTTTGATCGACAAGGGCTTCCATTGCGTTTGCTACAATCCCAAGCTCTTTCACAAGATCAAAGTCAAGAGATTGACCATTTAATTCAGCTGCAACAGATGCAAGGATTGCAAGTACAGCGATTTGTGCTGTGTAGGCTTTTGTTGAAGCTACTGCGATTTCTGGTCCTGCATGAAGAAGCAATGTGAAGTCCGCTTCACGAGAAAGCGTAGATCCTGGTACGTTTGTGATCGTTAATGCTTTATGACCAAGCTCTTTGACTTGAACAAGTACAGCACGGCTGTCCGCAGTCTCCCCAGATTGAGAAAGGAAGATGAACAGCGGCTTTTTCGATAGAAGCGGCATGTTGTAAGAGAATTCACTTGCTACATGGACTTCTACAGGTACTTTCGCCCAGTCTTCAATGTATTGTTTACCGACAAGTCCAGCATGGTAGCTCGTTCCGCAAGCCACAATGTAAATGCGGTCTGCTTCTGCTACTGCGCTTGCGATATCGCCAGCGACTGACAGTTTGCCGTTTTCGTCTTGATATTCTTGGATGATTTTGCGCATAACAAGCGGCTGTTCATCCGTTTCTTTTAACATGTAGTGAGGATATGTGCCTTTCTCAATGTCGCTTGCATCAAGCTCAGCGATATAAGAAGGACGTGTCATGATATCACCGTCAAGGTTTTTGATGATGACCTCGTCTTTTGTGACAATGACCATTTCTTTATCCATTAATTCCGCATATTCGTTTGTTACTTGAAGCATCGCCATTGCGTCAGAAGCCACAACGTTGAATCCTTCGCCGAAACCAACCAATAATGGGCTTTTGTTTTTCGCCACATAGATTGTTTCTTTGTTTTCGTTATCGAAAAGGGCAATTGCGTAAGAGCCTTTTAGTTGAAGAAGCGTTTGACGGAAAGCTTCTTCTGTATCAAGACCTCTGCTGACAAATTGTTCGATGACTTGAACAACAACCTCTGTATCTGTGTCGCTTTTTAGTGTGACGTCTTGTAAATATTCGCGTGTCAATTGTACATAGTTCTCGATGACACCGTTATGAACAAGCGTAAAACGGCCAGAAGCACTTTGATGCGGATGCGCATTTAGATGGCTTGGTACACCGTGTGTTGCCCAGCGTGTATGTCCGATTCCTGCTGAAGATGCCACGTTTGCATCCACGACTTCTCGAAGCTCAGCGATACGTCCTTTTTCTTTGAACACATGCACGCCTTCTTCGTTTGCCACAGCGATACCTGCTGAATCATACCCGCGGTACTCAAGCTTCTCTAAACCTTTTAATAAGATTTCCTTCGCATCATTCTGACCAATATAACCTACGATTCCACACATAAATATTCTTCCTCCCGATCATGTGAAAGGGACAAAGAAAGCCTACTAAAATAGAAGGGACATTTCTTCGTCCCTCTCTACATGTTTATTTTGGGAGATCATGTGTATTCCCTTTGTACAAAGAGTCACCTCTTTGGTTTAAAGAAACACTTACGGCTGTGATCTCTTTTTTTGATCAGCCGGGAGGCATCCGCCGAAAATTCGATAACCTCCATCCTCGTCAACTAAGCATCTTTCGTCCGATCGCTTAGTTCGGGCGCTATAATTATAAGAGAGTTCCTGAACATCTACCCTGCCTTTCCTGATAGAATAAAAATCCAGTAACACAAGGATGATTGTACTATAAGGTCTGACCTCCGTCAATCACAATTTAGCGGGTGATCCCCTTCATTTGAGAAAGTGAGACCTCCATACACTATATGCGATGAGGCTTGTCACGTTCTACCTTTGATGTGCTCTCCTACGTATGAAGGCAGCTTCAAGTTGCCCTCGCTTATATCATTCGTATAGATCCATCCAATTATGTCGTTTATTCGAAAAAAAGCAAACCGCTGCCAGCGGTTTGCCTTCACCTATTACTCAATACCCATTTCTTCTTTCACAACAGCTGTAATTCGAGCCACATATTCATTACACAGCTCTTTTGTTTTCGCCTCTGCCATGACACGTACAAGCGGCTCTGTCCCCGATGGACGAACTAGGATACGGCCGTCACCATTCATCTCTTTTTCGACCTCTTGGATCACCGCTTTTACTTTTTCATTTTCTTCTACTTTATATTTATCAGACACTTTCACATTCACTAAAAGCTGCGGGAACTTTTCCATTTCCGCTGCAAGCTCTGATAATGTTTTCCCTGTCGCTTTGAGCGTATTCACAAGCATGATCGCAGAAAGCATGCCATCACCTGTCGTATTGTAATCAAGGAAAATCAAATGACCTGACTGCTCGCCGCCGACATTATAGCCGTCTTTTTTCATCGCTTCGACCACATAGCGGTCACCAACAGCTGTTTGAATGCTCTTAATGCCTTGCTTCTCAAGCGCTTTATAGAAACCAAGGTTACTCATAACCGTTGACACGACGGTGTCATCCTTTAATCGGCCTTCATCCTTCAAATAACGTGCACATATGTACATAATTTGATCGCCGTCTACGATATCACCTTTTTCATCGACTGCAATTAAACGGTCACCGTCACCATCAAACGCAAGACCAATATCTGCACCCTTCTCCTTCACAAAAGCAGAAAGTGCCTCTGGATGAGTGGAGCCTACACCATCATTGATATTCAATCCATTTGGAGATGTTCCCATTGTAGAGACATCAGCATCTAAATCTGCAAATAAATGTGTCGCTAGAGAAGAGGTTGCACCGTGTGCACAGTCAAGCGCCACGTGAATACCTGTGAAATCCTCGTCCGCTGTCTGCTTTAAGAATTGCAAGTATTTCTGACCGCCTTCAAAGTAGTCGTTCACCGTTCCAAGATCGGCTCCAACTGGGCGTGGTAATTGATCGACTGGCTGATCCATCAGCTGCTCAATTTCGTTTTCCTGTTCATCTGACAGCTTAAAGCCGTCACCGCCGAAGAATTTAATGCCGTTGTCTTGAACTGGATTGTGTGAAGCAGAAATCATGACACCCGCTTCAGCATCCATTGCCTTCGTTAAATAAGACACACCAGGTGTTGAGATCACACCTAGACGCATCACTTCAGCTCCAATTGAAAGTAAGCCTGCAACAAGCGCTCCTTCTAACATATGACCAGATACACGTGTGTCTCGACCAACGAGTACCTTTGGACGTTCTTTATCCTTCGTGAGCACATAGCCGCCAAATCTCCCAACTTTAAATGCGAGCTCTGGCGTTAATTCGCTATTCGCTACACCCCTTACACCATCAGTTCCAAAGTACTTGCCCATGTTTCAATCGCTCCTTTTTTACCATTCAAGAGGACGCTTCGTCCTCTTTTTTATCTTCTTTGACCCGCTGTCTTTGACTCGATTCTTTCTTTGCTTTATCTTGCGTGGATTCTTCTTTACTCTTCTCACCCTGACCATCGTCATCAGTTGATGGATCTTGTTGATCTTTTTGATCCTTCCGATCATTCGTCGAAGCCGGCTGATCCTCTGTATCAGTAGAAGTGAGTTTCACTTTGACCTTTGATCTCGATAATGTCCAAGTCACATTTTGAGGACCATTTATTTGAACTTTGACCTCATGGGTTCCTTCGTTCAAGTCCCCTGCATTGATATAGGCTTCAACATCTGAAGCCTTTAGTTTATCAATCGCACTTTTTGATCCCTTTGCTGTTAACGTGAGCCGTCCAGAAGAGGGGCTCACAAAATCAGAAGTGAGATCCTTGCTCAAACCCACGACAGTAATCGGTACATTATCGATCTTTTTTTCTTCAGCTGTTGCAACCTTCACTTTGATCTTAATGGTTTCGGGTGATACCTTTTTCACACCATCTGGCAGGGGAATATCGGCATCAATCTCCGTATCATCTTTGATCTTGCTTAGGTCCAGCTTGACGCCATCAATAAAATCAAGGGCATCCAGCACCTTTTGAGAGCCGTACACTGTGACCTCACTCGGGCTTGTCTCAATGCTTGAGATGCTGATCCCTTCTGGCAAGCTGCCCGTCCGCTCAATTTTAAAAGGGACCTTTTTGCTTGGACTAGAGATTGGGACCGTAATATCCACCACGGACGGACTTACTTCAACTGGCAGCTCATTCCCGCTGCTATCATACACAGTGAGCTTCGCTTCTTTTTCAATTTGCTGATCGACATCTTCTAAGTTCACAAAAGCTTTAATGACAGAAATTTTGTCGATGACGTCCTTTGATCCAGTAACTGTGACCTTTTTCGGATTCACAATGGGCTGTTCAGGTGAATAGCCGTCTTTGATTTTATTTTGATTATAAAACTCGGTTTCAACAGGAAATTCAGCTGTCGTTTTTTCTTGTATCGTCACAGTCGTCACAGATGGATTAATCGATAGTGTGAGTCCCTTCGATACATCTCTTGCCTTCAGCTCCACTTTATGTGTACCTGTCGATAAGTTCTGCATGTCTGCGTAAATTTCAAAATTCTTTGTTTGTCTTGCTGTTTTCACAGCACTTGTTGATCCTTTAATCGTGACATTGACTGTCTGCGGCACACCAGTGACGACGTACTTCTCGTCATCATAATACGCTTTAACAGGAATGTCGGTTAAAGTTGCTTCATCTGTCGTCGATGTTGGGAAAAAGGATTCACCGATTTTTTTCGGCGTGGGCGCTTGCGCTGAATTGACTGCACCATACAGCAATAAAGCGAAGACCAATGCAAGAAGCTTAACGGCCCAGCGATTATTCAAAATCTTATCCATTTTTCTTGCCCCTCCAATACCATTTGGTCGAGGAAGCATCTTTGCTGTTCTTACTAAATTCAGCAATCAGCATTTCTTCAAGCGCTTCTTCTGTCAATTCTCGGTGGAGATCACCATTTCTTGCGACAGAAATGCCGCCAGTTTCCTCAGAAACGATGACAGTTAAGCTGTCTGTCACTTCACTTATCCCAACTGCCGCCCTATGACGCGTCCCAAGCTCCTTAGAGATAAAAGGGCTTTCTGACAGTGGTAAATAACAAGCTGCAGCTGCAATCTCATCCCGCTTCATAATGACAGCACCGTCATGAAGCGGTGTATTCGGAATGAAAATGTTAATGAGCAGCTCTGAACTCACCTTTGCATTCAAAGGAATTCCTGTCTCTATGTAATCATTCATTCCGGTATCGCGCTCAATTGTCAGCAGCGCGCCAATTCTCCGTTTTGCCATATAGTTAATTGCTTTTGTAATTGCCTCGATCGTTTTCTGCTGCTGTTCCTCTACAGGTGTCCCGCTTCTTGAGAAGAAACGGCCGCGCCCAAGCTGCTCAAGCGCTCTCCTTAGCTCTGGCTGAAAAATAATAATGATCGCAAGGAATCCCCACGTAATCGCTTGATCCATCAGCCATTGAAGTGTGTTAAGACCGAGATACGCACTTCCCATCCTGACGAGAACAATGACCACAATTCCCTTTAAAAGCTGAACCGCTTTTGTTCCGCGGATGACCATCATTAATTTATATATCACATACCAAACAACGAGAATATCAACAGCATTACCGAGGTACTGCAAAAAAGGAATATCCCCTAAAGCCATTTCCTCGTCCTCCAGAATTTTCAGTTATTCTTCGTTTGATGCATTTTTTAATATAAAAAGAGCCTATGTATCAATACATAGCGTGGCTATTATACCACATTTTGTTTCAGCAAGGAAAATAGTTGCCATATCTGGCTAAGTTGCTAGTATGCGTGAATCCCACCAATGTATAGAAAAAGAGCAGCCCCCCTTAGAGACTGCTCTTTAAGCCGATTGAGTTACTTTTGCTCCTCTGGCCCAATGACCCGCATTACGTTTTGTGCTGTTGATTTCATTTTGTACCAGATCCAATCAAACACTTCATTAATTTCATTAATTTGACCAGTGACTTGTCCGGCAGAAGCAGTCAACTGTTCCCCATTGACGACGGTGACATTTCCATCAACCTTGCCTTCTACAATCAGCTTGCCATTTTTGACAGTAACATCACCCTTTACGGTTTCCCCTTTAGGTACGGTCACTGTATCATTTTCAACGACGAGATTCGGCTGCTTTGACACACTGAAATTATGATCGGTATTCCAGCTCGTAAACAGACTGCCTCCCATTAAAATGAGAAAGAGGGCAGCGGCTACCATCAGCGGGTGAGCTTTGATCCATCTTTGAACCGACACACGCTTTTTCTCCTTTGGAAGACCTGCCATCACCTTTGCAGTGAAATCAGATGGTGCTTCTATATGAGATGTACTCTGCACTAGCGCGATGGATTTCTCAATTTGTTGAAAATGAGTACGGCACTCCTCACACGATTGCAGATGGCTTTTTAATTCTTTTTCGTCTTGGGACTCAATGTCCCCGTCTAAATACTGATGCATAAGCTGGACGATTCTATCCTGACAGCTCATCAAAATCACCTCACTCAAAGGTCTCTCAACTGTTTCCGGAGAGCCTCTCTACCCCTGTGTATTCTCGTTTTCACCGTACCAACTGGTATATTCAGAATCTCACTAATTTCTTTTAACGAGAGTTCATCAATATACTTTAATACGATGACCGAACGATATTTATCGGGTAATCTTAGAATTTTTTGCTGAATGGTACTCGATAATTCAAGAGACACCACCTCATCCTCTGGCAAAATGCCATCAGCAGCAATTTGAGAATACATATTTAACCCTTCTGTTCCTGCCACCTCTGCATCTAAATAATAATCCGGCTTTTTTTTGCGAATACGGTCGATGGTCAGGTTGGTTGCAATGCGGTACAGCCACGTGGAAAACTTGCGATTCACATCAAAGCTTTCGATATTCACATAAGCACGAATAAACGCCTCCTGCGCAATATCCTCCGCTTCGTGTGCATTCCCAAGCATACGGTAGCACAGCTGATAAATTTTGTCTTTATACAGGTCTACGATGTCTGCAAATGCGTTCTGGTCGCCTTTTTTCACTTGCTTAATTCTCTTTTTAATCATTGTGTCCATAGTATATTCAACCTCTGCCTTCACCGGTCTTTATGTATACGAACCTCTTTCCAAAAGGTTTCATTCTCCTCTAAAAAATAGTGTAACAAATTTTTGACAGTGTGTTACGCTTCTCAACCGGTAAAAACCTTAACATATCCTTAAATTTTCCCAAAACAAAAAAGAACAGGAACAAGTCCCGCTCTACAATAGCTTTTCACCCATTAATGAACCAATTAACGCAACTGCCGCTTCTGCGGTTTTGTTTTTCTCATCTAATACCGGATTTACTTCAACAAATTCAGCAGACGTTAAAATACCCGCCTCCTCTAAAAGCTCCATTGCGAGATGACTTTCCCGGTAACTAATGCCGCCTGCAACCGGAGTACCTACACCAGGGCATTCCGCTGGGTCTAGTCCGTCTAAATCAAGCGACAGATGGACACCATCTGTTCTCTCCTTTAGATACGCAATGGCTTCCTCCATCACCCTTGTCATCCCTAAACGATCAATTTCATGCATCGTATACACTTTAATGCCTTTCTCTCGAATCAATGCCCGCTCTCCTTCATCTAAAGATCGAGCACCAATTATAACGACATTTTCAGGCTTCAATTTAGGCGAATAACCGCCAATGTTCGTTAAATCTGCATGCCCAAAACCGAGACTGACAGCAAGCGGCATGCCATGAATATTTCCAGAAGGAGACGTTTCCTCCGTATTCAAATCCCCGTGTGCATCATACCAAATGACTCCTAAGTTTTCATAATGCTTGGCTACCCCAGCAAGTGTGCCAATCGCAATGCTGTGATCACCGCCTAAAATGAGCGGAAACGAACCAGATTGCACAATACTGTCAACCTTCTCAGCAAGCAGCTGATTTGCCCCAGCATTCTCCGTCAAATTTTTTAGCTTTTCACTTGTATATAAACCTTTCTCATCATCTCTTTGTTCAACTGGAATATCTCCAAGATCCTCTACATCAAATGAGAGCGTTTCCAATTTTTCTTTTACGCCTGCACAACGAATCGCACTCGGCCCCATATCGACGCCCCTTCTCGTTTGACCCAAATCCATTGGAACTCCAATAATCGTGACCTTCTTTTGCTCTCCCATATGTACATCCCCTTTCCGTTCATGCTTATATTTTACTTTCTTGATGCCTTCTGACTCAACTCAACAACATTTTGAATAGTTATACAGTCCCTCTGCCAACATAAAAAAAGACACCTTTTTCAAAAAGGTGTCTTAACTGGGCTAGCTGGATTCGAACCAACGCATGACGGAGTCAAAGTCCGTTGCCTTACCGCTTGGCTATAGCCCAAAAATGGTGGAGGGGGACGGATTCGAACCGCCGAACCCGGAGGGAGCGGATTTACAGTCCGCCGCGTTTAGCCACTTCGCTACCCCTCCACATATGGAATTGATAAAGAAAAAACAGTGCCGGCAAGAGGACTTGAACCCCCAACCTACTGATTACAAGTCAGTTGCTCTACCAGTTGAGCTACACCGGCATATGGTGGAGGATGACGGGCTCGAACCGCCGACCCTCTGCTTGTAAGGCAGATGCTCTCCCAGCTGAGCTAATCCTCCACATCATGGTGACCCGTACGGGATTCGAACCCGTGTTACCGCCGTGAAAGGGCGGTGTCTTAACCGCTTGACCAACGGGCCAGTTTGTCAAGTTTGTTGTTTCCGTGAAGCTGACAAAAGTTATTATATACAGGTTGTCCCCCTTTTGTAAAGGGGATTTTTATTTTTTTTATTTTCTAACTATTTACTCCCTATTCGTTCAACATCTTCACTGAAATATAATTTCAATATTCAAATATAATATTGAAATTTCATATCATACTCAATATACTGAAAATGAAGAAATAAGGAGGTATGTCACATGCAGCCATCTCAACTGCGTTCTTTGACAACAGAATCAAGAAACCCCAACACAATGGGAATTTCACAAGCAGACCCGCTGGAAATACTCCAGATGATCAATGAAGAAGATATGAAGGTCGCTCAAGCAGTCAACATTGTACTTCCACATGTCAAAACAGCAAGTGACTTTGCTTATGAATCCATCTCAAATGGAGGCAGACTCGTTTATTTAGGCGCCGGAACAAGCGGCAGAATTGGCGTAATGGATGCTGTCGAATGTCCCCCAACCTATAGCGTCTCACCTGATGTCATTGTTGGCATCATGGCAGGCGGAGACTCAGCTTTTTCTCAAGCTGCCGAAGATGTGGAAGACAGTGAAGATGCCGGCAAACAGGATTTAGTACACATTCACCTGACATCAAAAGATACAGTCGTCGGTATTGCCGCAAGCGGAAGGACACCTTATATCATCGGCGCTTTAAACTATGCAAAGTCAATTGGAGCTAAAACAGTAGCACTCAGCTGCAATGAACAAGCAGAAATTAGCGAGCTTGCAGATTGCGCCATCGAGGTCATTGTAGGACCAGAAGCCATCACTGGGTCAACAAGAATGAAAGCAGCATCCGCTCATAAAATGATTTTAAATATGCTTTCCACCTCAGTCATGATTAGACTAGGCAAAGTATATGAAAACCTGATGGTTGATGTAAAAGTCAGCAATCATAAATTAAAAGAACGCGCCATCACCATCATTCAACATGTGACAAATGCTTCCTACGAACAAGCCGTGAAGACTCTTGAAGCAGCAGACTTAGAAGTCAAAACTGCCATCGTCATGCTCCAAACAAACACAGACAAGAAAACAGCCAAAGATTTACTCAACAAAACGAATGGCCATATTGACAAAGCGATCTCACGTTATCAATCTTAAAGGAGGCAGAGCTCATGTCAGCAGGTGGACTTATCCTACTACACACAATCAAATCAAAGCTTCCCCAATCTGAAAAAATCATTGCAGACTATATCCTTGCCCATCCTGACAAAGTCATTAAAAGCACAGTACATGAAATTAGTCAGGCAGCCGGCGCAAGCAGCTCTGCAGTCATCCGCCTTTGTAAATCTCTCGGGCTGGATGGCTATCACGATTTAAAAATGCGGATCGCTGGAGATTTGATGCATGACGATAAACAAGGCTACAGAGATATCGAACAAGATGAACCGCTTCAATCCATTATTCAAAAAACAGCAGGAAACTCGATTCAATCGATCAAGGACACCGCTTCTATTTTAAATCCAGAAGCTTTAGAAAAGGCAGTTCAATTACTGCTGCATGCAAATCAAATTCATTTTATCGGAGTTGGTGCATCTGGCATCGTCGCAGCTGATGCCCAGCAGAAATTTCTCAGAATTAACTATGCAGCGACAGCCTTCACTGACATGCACATTGCATCTACGGTTATTGCAAATGCGGGAGAGAATGACATTGTGTTTGGTATCTCCTTTTCAGGAGAAACGTTAGACATCATTCAAGCCCTTCAGCTTGCAAAAGACAACCAAGTGAAAACCATTGCTTTAACACATCCAGGTCATACAAGCGTTTCTGCTTTATGTGATGTTCACCTATCGACGTCCGGTTCCAATGAAGCACCTTTTCGCAGTGCTGCCACTTCCTCTAGAATGGCACAGCTCTACTTAATTGATGTCCTGTTCCTCAGTTTAGCTTCTCGTCAATATGAAGAGACAGCCCAATATATTGACAAAACAAGGCATGCCATCCGCTCCATGAAACGAAAATCAAAGGGGGATTCAACATGAGTCATCAAAAGAAATATCAGCAGTTGGCGAAAGACATTCTTTCACTCTGTGGTGGTTCTGAAAATATCTCTTCCCATACACATTGTATGACAAGGCTCCGAATTACACCGATGAACAATGAAAAAGTTCACGTCACAGCAATCAAAGAACTCGATGGCGTTATTGGCGTCGTCGAAGCAGAAACGCTTCAAATCATTTTAGGCACTGGCGTTGTCAACCAAGTATCAAGTGCGTTTGAAGAGCTGCTAAATGCCTCTGGCTCTTATGATTTAAACAACGAAGCACAAAAAAACAAGCAAGCCATTTCACAAAAGAACCGCACACCGTTCAAGCTGTTCTTACGGCGGATTGCCAGCATTTTCATTCCAATTATTCCGGCACTAGTTGCCTCAGGTCTGATTACCGGGATAACAAAAGCAATCGTGCAAGCAGGCTGGCTTGACGAAAAATCTCAAGCTGCGATTATTTTAACGGTTATCGGTTCTGGACTTTTCGCTTATCTCGGGATATTAGTCGGAACAAATGCCGCAAAGGAATTTGGAGGCTCTCCTGCATTAGGCGCATTAGCTGGTATCCTCATTATTAACCCAGCCTCCGCAGACATTATGTTATTTGGCACAAATATTCTACCAGGCAGAGGCGGACTCATCGGTGTTCTTCTAGCCGCCTTCTTTATGGCACTTGTGGAAACCCGAATTAGACGCTTCGTCCCGCAATCACTTGATATCATCGTCACACCAACCATCACACTACTCATTACAGGCATTTTCACGTACGTTGTCTTCATGCCAGTCGGCGGATTTATATCTGATGCCATCACCTCAGGACTGACTTATCTATTAAATATGGGCGGAATTTTCGCAGGATTTGTTCTTGGTGCTACCTTCCTCCCGCTTGTTGTAACAGGACTTCACCAAGGGCTGACACCGATTCATATGGAACTCATCAATTCAATTGGAGATGACCCGCTTCTGCCAATTCTCGCTATGGGCGGTGCAGGACAGGTAGGCGCTGCATTCGCCATTTATATGAAAACAAAAAAGAAAAAACTCAAAAGAGCCATTGCTGGTGGACTTCCTTCAGGGATGCTGGGCATTGGCGAACCACTCATTTTTGGTGTCACACTCCCGCTGGGACGACCATTTCTCACCGCTTGTCTTGGTGCAGGAATCGGCGGCGCATTTCAAGCCTACTTCCAAATTGCGACGAAAGCCATCGGGGTATCCGGTCTTCCATTAACCTTTATTGTTCACACACATCAAATGCTTCTTTACTTAATTGGACTATTTATCGCATATGTTGCTGGATTTTTCTTCACATACTTATTTGGGTTTCATGATGATATGGCTGTTGAGTTCGAGGATCACAATCAATAAGGAGGTCTAGACCTTGAAGAAATGTTTTCTTTTGATCACATGTCTGCTCATGCTCCTTGGGTTACCAGTACAAACATTTGCAACTAGCTCCCATCCTGTATCGTCTTTGTCTAAAACAGCTCCTGAAGAATATCCCGTCTTAAAAAAAGCAAAACGACCGGAACAAGTAGGTGTTTCTTCCAGGCAGCTGAGGAAGGTTGATCAAATGATTCAAAATGACATCAAAGCAGGATTTCCAGGAGCCGCTCTCATCATTATCAAGGACGGAAAGATCGTTCATCAAAAAGCCTATGGCTACCGGCAAAAATATGATGGCACAACAGAACTCAAATCGTATAAAAAAATGAAAAAAGATACACTATTCGATTTGGCATCCAATACAAAAATGTATGCGACCAACTATGCCCTGCAAAAGCTTGTCTACGAGAAAAAACTTGATGTCAACGAAAAAATACAGACCATCCTTCCAGATTTTCAGGATGAACCTGATGCAAAGGTAACCGGTAAAGACCAGCTTCGGGTAAAAGATCTTCTCACCCATTCTGCGGGTCTCCCTTCCAGTGTCTTATTTTATAGCAAAGAATCAGCTGGCTCTTTTTATTCTCAAGACAGAAAAACAACGATGAAATGGCTGCCAAAGGTACCGCTGCAATACAAGCCAGGTACCCAGCACATTTATAGTGACATTGATTACATGCTGCTAGGCATGATCATCGAGAAGAAAACAGGCATGCCTCTTGATCAATATGTCGAGTCAACGATTTATCGGCCGCTAGGTCTCAAACATACAATGTTCAATCCACTGCAAAAAGGGTTCAAGCCGAAGCATTTTGCAGCAACTGAACGTTTAGGCAATTCACGAGACGGTGTCATCGATTTTGAAAACATCCGACGGTACACCCTGCTAGGTGAAGTACACGACGAGAAAGCATATTACTCAATGGCAGGTATCTCCGGCCACGCTGGACTTTTCTCAAATACCTCAGATATGGCCGTGCTGCTTCAGCTGATGCTTAATAAAGGAGGGTATGGAAAAACAACCATCTTTGATCAGGCTTCTATCGATCTCTTTACAGCCTCATCTGATACGAACCCAACTTACGGGCTAGGCTGGCGAAAAAACGGTCATACTGACATGGAATGGATGTTTGGAAAATATGCAAGTAACGAAGCCTATGGGCATACTGGCTGGACCGGCACCATGACGTTGATTGATCCTAAACACAATTTAGGTGTCGTGTTGCTGACGAATAAGAAACATTCACCCGTTGTTTCACCAGAAACAAATCCTAATCAATTTGAAGGTGACCTGTTGCCAACTGGTACTTATGGAAGCATCATGACCGCAATCTACGAATCTTTTCAGTAAAAGGAGGAATTCGATGTTGAAAGCTCTCTTCCCCGTTGCACTGGTTTTAGCCCTGCTAACCTCTTCCATTCCAACGGAAAAGGTTAGCTCTGCCTCTCTGCCAACCGCTAAACAAATGGTTCAAGACATGTCACTGGATGAAAAGATAGGTCAAATGCTCATGCCGGACTTTCGCAATTGGCAAACAAAAGATGAATCCGCTCCTACAGGCTTCACAAAGATGAATAACGAAGTATCTCACCTTGTAGAAAAATATCATCTAGGCGGTGTCATCTTATTTGCCGAGAATGTCGTTGATACAAAACAAACCGTGAAACTCACCCATGAATTTCAAAAAGCATCACCAAACATTCCTTTACTCATTTCCATTGATCAAGAAGGCGGAATCGTCACAAGGTTACAAAAGGGAACACATTTCCCAGGAAATATGTCGATTGGTGCCTCTAGAAGCAAAAAAAATGCATATGACACAGGAAAAATCATCGGAAAAGAATTAAACGCCTTAGGCATCAATACAAACTTCTCTCCTGTGCTTGATGTGAATAATAACCCAAACAACCCCGTCATTGGTGTCCGTTCCTTTAGCTCTGATCCTGCTCTTGTCTCTAGACTTGGCCTTCAAACCATGAAAGGACTTCAAAAGGAAAAGACCATTTCCACACTTAAACATTTCCCGGGACATGGTGATACAGCCGTCGATAGTCACTACGGCTTGCCGCTCGTAGAGCATGACCTAGATCGTTTAAAAAAGGTTGAGCTGTATCCATTCCAACAAGCGATCAATGCTGGTGCAGATATGGTCATGACAGCTCATGTGCAATTTCCTGCCATTGATGACACAACGTATCGAAGCAAAAAAGATGGCGAGGACATCATGGTTCCAGCAACCTTATCAAAAAAAGTCATCACACACTTATTAAAAGAAGAGATGGGCTTTCACGGCGTTGTTGTGACAGACGCTCTAAATATGAAAGCGATTGCAGATAATTTTGGACAGGAAGAAGCCGTCGTGATGGCCATTAAAGCAGGTGTCGACATCGCTCTCATGCCAGCACCAGTCACCTCATTAAAAACAGAGAAAAACCTAGAGAATGTATTCAATGCTGTCAAACAAGCGATTTTAAAGAAAGAGATTCCGATGTCGCAGATCAACGAATCTGTCGAAAAAATTCTTCAATTGAAAATCAAACGCGGCATTATTTCCTCCAAAAAAACAATCAGTCTTGAGAAAAAAATCAAAAAAGCCACTCAAGTCGTCGGGAAAAAGTCGCACCTTAAAGCAGAACAAAAAATGGCACGTGAAGGAATCACCCTGCTTAAAAACAACAAAAAGACCTTACCTTTCAAGCCTAAAAAGAATGACAAAATCGTGGTCATGGCACCTTACGAAGATCAGACAAAAGCAATGTCTGTCACAGTCGAATCTCTCATGAAACAAAAAAAGATCAAGCCTGTACGCATCCAGTCATATGCTTTTGCGGATAAAACGTTCACCAAAGACTCGGCCAAACTAATACAAGAAGCTGACTATGTCATCACTGGCTCTTACGTTGTCCAAAATGACCCAGCTGTGAATGATGGTGTAATTGATGACAATGTCCAGGACCCGAAAAAATGGGCAACCGCCTTCCCTCGTGCTGTCATGAAAGAAGCAGCAGCACAAAACAAAAAAATGGTCATCATGAGTCTTAGAAACCCTTATGATGCGGCAAATTTTGAAGAAGCCGATGCCTTACTAGCTGTGTACGGTTTTAAAGGCTACTCAAACGGACAATTCAATCAGCCAAATATTCCTGCTGGACTAGAAGTGATATTTGGAGCTGCATCACCTAAAGGGAAACTGCCAGTTGATATCCCATCTGTCACTCATCCAAATCAAACCCTTTACCCATTCGGCTATGGCCTCAACTTGAAAGGGAAACAGATCAAATAGGAGGGATTCTCTTGAAGAAAACAGTCAGTTTCATACTCGCAAGCTTTCTCATGATGAGCACATTGACCGCCGCCTCTCCCGCAGAAGAACGAACAGATACAAAGGGAAAAAAAACAGCAGTCAAAACAGGGATCGAAACACTACTCTCAAGCAACCTTTCATGGCTAAAAGGGAAAAGAGTTGGTCTCATTACCAACCCGACTGGCATTGATGCAAATATGAAAAGCAGTGTCGATCTCCTATTTGAACATCCAAATATCAAGCTCACTGCTTTATATGGACCTGAACACGGCGTGCGCGGAGATGCACAAGCAGGAGAAGGCGTCGAATCCTATATCGATGAAAAAACAGGTCTTCCTGTTTACTCTCTTTATGGAAAAACAAGAAAACCAACTACTGAAATGCTGAAAAATGTAGATGTCCTGCTGTTTGATATTCAAGACGTTGGTACTCGTTATTACACCTATATTTACACGATGGCCTATGCGATGGAAGCCGCTAAAGAAAACAACATTCCCTTTGTTGTCCTAGACCGCCCAAATCCCATTGACGGACTAAAAGTAGAAGGACCTGTTTTAGAGCCTGAACACGCCTCATTTGTAGGGCTCTATCCAATCCCATTAAGACATGGAATGACCACTGGTGAACTTGCAAAACTGTTTAACAAAGAGTTTCATATCAATGCTGATGTAACAGTCATCAAAATGAAAAATTGGAAGCGGTCCATGACATTCGATGATACAAAGCTGCCGTTCGTCCTTCCTTCTCCTAACATGCCAACAGTGGATAGTACCTTTGTATATCCTGCCACAGGATTAATTGAAGGCACAAATGTCTCTGAAGGCAGAGGAACGACAAAACCATTCGAGCTCATTGGTGCACCATATATCAATAGCAGCGAGCTGGCAGATCATTTAAATCAGCTAAAACTAAAAGGCGTTCAATTTAGACCAGTGTCATTCACCCCCACATTTTCTAAACATGCCGGTACACTATCTCATGGTGTACAGTTATACGTCACAGACCGCTCATCCTTCGAAGCGGTGAAAACGGGGTTATCCATTATCAAAGCAATACATGATTTATACCCTAATGACTTTCAGTTCCTTCAAACAGGCAGCTTTGACAAACTCATCGGGAATGGCTGGATGAAAGAAGAAATCAATAAAGGAACTTCCGTCAAACACATGATGAAACGCTATCATCACGACCTCAAAACATTCGAAAAGAAACGAAAAAAATATCTCATCTATTAAATCACAGAAAAAACCTCCATCTATCAGAGGATGGAGGTTTTTTTCATGAGAAAGATTTGGTCACAGCAGGTGCTTTTAGCTCAAAACGATTGAGTAAGAAACCAAACAAGGCAGCAAGCACTTGCTGAAACAGCATGCCAATCACCACAGGAACAGCGACAGCAGGCGGGAAAAAGCTAATGGCAAGCACAGCCCCCGCACTAATGTTTCTCATACCGCCCGTATACACGATGGCCACAATCTCTCCTTGAGTACATTTCATCGTCTTTCCAATCAACCATGCAAACGCATATCCGCTCATCGCAATGAGAAACACAGTCGCTGCCTTGCTAAAAAATGCGGCATCCAGTTCACGCAAGTATGGCGCGACAACAGAACTGTTAATCGACACCACTACAAACAAGCCTATTTTTGAAAAAGGTGACAGTGTCTGACTGATCATTTTTGTCACAGCAGGCTTTGCATATTGACGAACGAGCATCCCTAAAATAGATGGAAGCACCACCATCCCAAACAGCCCTTTCATGATCGCGATCATGTCCATATGAACCTGTGTACCGGCTAAAAGTGACAAACTGGCTGGCACAATCAATGGCGAAAGCAATGTATCAATTAAAATAATGGATAACGTTAACCCAACATTCCCTTTATACATTGCCGCCCATATTAAACTAGAAACTCCTGTGGGAATCACCATTGCAAGTGTCAAACCGGTGATCGTCATGGCATCACCCGCAAATATGAGATGTCCCGCTGACCAAGCATAAAGAGGCATCAACACGTGCAAAATCATAAACGATAAAATCAAAGGTAATGGGTGCATCACCGTATGCTTTAAAGCCGAAAAAGTAGAAGACAAACTCCCTGCAAAGGTCATAACAGCAAATACCCATGGCACCAAAAACGTAAAATCCTTTAAATAGGCCGCCAATAAAACACCGAGTAACACACTAAAAGGTGTAATGAGCGGCATCATCCGGCCGAGCACTTGATTTAAACGCACAAGCATGCCGGCCACCTCCATCCCTTCACTTTCTTACCCTTTCTATTGTAACAGACAGAAAGCCCTTTTTAAGAACCATTCACCTGTTTCATAAGCTTTTGACTTGATGTATCCATTCCAACTACGTCCACCTGGACACCATTTGCTTGATACCTTTCCTTTATACGTTCTATCGCTGATACACCTGATTCATCCCATATACGTGCTTCAGACAAATCAATCACAACAGATTGGAGTTCTTTCCCCTGATGGAAAGCTTGGATCAAGTCAGTGACAGAAGCAAAGAAAATTTGTCCTTTAACTCGATATTCCCAAATACCTGCCTGGCTTTCTTTAGATGTAATATGAAGCTTCGATATCTTTGCGACAAAGAATACCGCACTAAGCAGTACACCTGCAAAAACGCCTTTTGATAAATCATGAGTCAACACCACCGTCACGACCGTGACAACCATCACAATAGAATCTGTTTTCGGATTCTTTTTTAGCTGCTGAAAGGAACTCCGATCAAATGTGCCAATGGAAACCATGAACATCACAGCCACTAGAGCAGCCATCGGAATTTGAACCACGACATCACCTAGTACAAAAATCAGTACCATTAAAAAAGCACCCGCTACAAAGGTAGAAAGCCGGCCTCGTCCTCCTGCCTTCGTATTAATCACAGATTGGCCAATCATCGCACAGCCAGCCATACCACCAAAGAATCCCGCAACCACATTGGCAATCCCTTGACCTCTCGCTTCCTTGTTCTTATTACTAGACGTCTCTGTCATATCATCGACAATCTGTGCGGTTAAAAGAGACTCAAGTAGACCAACCATCGCAAGTGCTAAAGAATAAGGAAAAATGATAGCAAGTGTTTCCCAGCTAAACGGAACTTGAGGAATCAGAAAAACAGGCAAAGAACTAGGAAGCTCTCCCATATCTCCAACTGTTCTAACATCAATATGTCCAAATACAGCCAATATCGTCATTACAATAATGGCAATGAGTGGGGAAGGTATCACCTTTATCACCATAGGCAATAAATAAATGATCAGCAAGGCGCCCCCTGTCATCATATACATAGCCATTGATTCCCCAACGAAATGTGGAAGCTGAGCCATGAAGATCATAATAGCCAACGCATTAACAAAGCCAACCATGACGGACCTCGGAATAAATTTCATCAAACGAGACACTCGACACAATCCAAACACAATTTGAATCAAACCCGTCAAAATCGTAGCTGCAAACAAATATTGCAACCCATGATCAGCGACCAAGTTAACCATGACGAGGGCCATAGCCCCTGTTGCAGCCGAAATCATGCCTGGGCGTCCACCAACAAACGAAATCACAATCGCGATACAAAACGATGCATACAAGCCGACCTTCGGATCAACGCCCGCAATAATCGAAAACGCAATGGCCTCAGGAATTAAAGCCAGTGCGACTAATATACCCGCAAGCACGTCCTGACGTACATGTCCAAACCATTCTTGCTTTACAAATAAATCTTTCAAATCATCTACTCCTTTTTATATACATACCGTACATGGAAAAAGAAGAGCAACTATACCTGGAGATAAAGAAAGGGAAAACAAACGATACTTCACTTTCGGGGGAAAAGAGGAACGTACAGAGTCTTTTGATATAGAGGATATCACTTTAGTAAGAATAAAAGAAAGAGAATGAAGAATCAAGAACAAAAAGAAGGAGATAAGTAAAAAATCGATGCAACACTTCTGTGCAAGCCGTTTTATTCTCTTTCCTAATGTCATCAGTCTACTGATCATCGAGCAGTTCAATATATATGTAAACAAACAAAAAAAGCCTTCTCATCATCGAGAAACCTTGTCATATTAACATATAGAGGAAAGCTTCCAAGCGGGCTCGAACCGCTGACCTCTTCCTTACCATGGAAGTGCTCTACCTACTGAGCTATGGAAGCATGGCTCCGCAGGTAGGACTCGAACCTACGACCGATCGGTTAACAGCCGATAGCTCTACCACTGAGCTACTGCGGAATGATAAAGTAACTTCTTCCATTGGAAGGATATAAACAAAAAGCTTGGCGGCGTCCTACT